>DAOTTC010000072.1:0-81977 GCA_034437815.1 Chloroflexia bacterium
CTTCATGATCCACTCGCGCTCAGGCAGGACGCCCATCAGTTCGGAGTTGGCGTGCATCTCCACGAACTTGAGCACCTGCCTGCGGTATTCCTCGGGCATCCAGTCGCCCGCTTCCACCTTGCCGCCGTTCTGCACGTATTCGGTGAATTGGGCTACGCGCTCCGGGTCTTCTACCATGGTAGTTTGATCGGTCATGTGCATCCTCCTTCTGACAGCCCTTTCAGAATGAGTTCAGTGAAAGCATCGGCCACTTCGATGGGCGAGAGCGGGCCGTCGGGCCTGTACCACTGGGGCATCCAGTTGACCGCCGACAGCACCAGCAGGGCGCTCATCTTGGGGTCGGTGGCGGGCGAGAAGTGACCCGACCGCACTCCTTCTTCGACCACGCGCCGATAGAGGGCTTCGTAGCGCTTGCGGCGTTCCAGAATGGACTGACGGCGCGGCTCGCTCAGGAACTTCCATTCGTGCAGGAATACGGTGGCATCGGGCAGGTTATCGGCCAGCACCTGCACGTGTGCGCGCACCATCTCGCGCAGTTTGTCTGCGGGTGGCATGTCCGACGCCACTATCGGTTCCACAGCCCCAAGGAACTGGTCGGCGGCGCGGTTCACGATCTCCCACAGCACGTCCTCTTTAGATTCGATATGCGCGTACAGGGAACCGGCCTGCATGTTGAGCCGCCGGGCTATGTCGCGCACGGTGGTTGCGGGATAGCCCCGCTCGCTGAACAAGGAACGCGCTGTGGAGTAGATTTGCTCTTTGCGGTCCAGTACCATAACTCCCCATCTTCGGATAAACTAACGCTTGTTAGGCTACCACCCAATTATAACCTGTCTCATTCGTGCTGTCAACGCAGGTACCCTGACAGCCCTCACCCTTGCCGGGGGCACCAGCGAGGGCTTGCTCGAACATAGTGCGAGCTCGGCGCGCGATTACTTGGGCCTCTATCACGTCGGCAAGGCCGGGCTGATGCTCGGCCAGCGTCAGGAGGGTGCCGCGAAGTTGGTCGGGGGTGAGATCGGCGAACGAAGCATCGAGGGGCGGACGCTCTTCCACCCCCTCAGGCCGGTTGGTGTAGGCGAGGAGGGTAGCGACGATGCGCTTGCAGGCCCCGCCCAGTCATAAGGGCAGGTGCATCGGACTGCGGTGACTTCAGGTGGGTTGGATGGAGTGGACACTCCCGTGTGATTTTATTAGAGTTGGCTATTAGAGTTGGCTCGAACTGAGGAGATTGCTCACACCAATCCGGTTCCTCAACAAATCGGGCCAGATGCCGGGGAAAGAGTTATAATCCCACACATCACGAATAATCACGCAAGCCTTCTCCCAAGGCATCCCGATATGCTGAGCCTCCCAGTCGTGTCGCAGGTCTTCCTCGGCCTCTTCCCACGTGCGGCCTTTGTATTCGGGGCGGTTGTGCATCTCCCAGCCATAACGGTATACAGGCTCGCACACTTCCCATCGCTCATTCTGCGCCCCGGTGCCATAGCGCCACTGCCAGAGGGCTTGGTAGCGTGGGCCAACCTCTTCCCATTGTGCCCTGCCGATAGAATATCCGATGGCGGGCAGGGCGCCGCCCGAAGCTTCCCCATTCACCGGTATGTCCGCACCGTCTGCATCCGCCGCCTCATGATGATCGGTCACCATTACTCTTCCTCCTCTCACACAACGTCCTCTATCCCTCGCAAGCTTTGTAAAGCGCTCAACCCAACTGCCGGCCAAAGTGCCCCCGAAATACCTTTGAAGAAGGAACAAGCGGATAGACCTTGCATGTTCCGATGCGGTTCGCAGGCGGCGTGCTCGCTCTGCGACAGGGTGCCGAACTAAAGAGGATACAGCAGGAACTATGCCTCGCATCCTGATTGTGGGCCGGCAGACCTCTGCATAGCTCGTGACGGAGGGCATGAACGACCCCAGCTACCGGCTACCATGGCCGCCGGCAGTTTCCAAGCCAGACCCGAGAATCTGAAGCTGTTTGGTGTGGGTGGGGTGTATAGGGTAAAATAGAGAGTACATAATTATACCATGTGGTGCCACTTTTGGCGCAAGATATTCGGAGCCAAACCTACTGATGACCTCAACTGACGTGATTCACAAAGCCGACAGGGCGGGTGGGGCCGGCCTGCGTGTGCCGCGCGTGGTGAAATGCCCCACGCCCCAGTGTCCCGGCTGGATCACACTGGACAACAGCCGGCACCAGACGGCACCTTGCCGCTACTGCCGCATCGGCGTGGACACCCTGCGCTTTCTGCTGTCGCGCATAGGCACCGGGCCTGAGAACAAGGCCCTGCCCGCCGAAGTGCACGACGAGTTCAACCGGCTGATGTTGGCTATGGCCGGGGCGTGGGGGCAGAACGTTTACCTGCGCCCGTCCCTCAGCACGCTGGTGGATATGCAGGGCGGGGCACGCGGCGTGGTGATAGAGTACAACCCGCAGTTGGGCACGGCGGGAGCCGATGGGCCGGCCCCGCTGGTGGGCACTATCTTGCACAGGCTGCTGCACTTCGAGGCCCATCTGGGGCACAGGCCGCCGCAGGTCGTGGCCCGCTCAGGGGCACGCGACAAAGAGGGGCTGGTGCCCCTGCTCACTTACCTGCTGGTGGTGGCCGACCACGCTTGGGTGACCGCGCGGCTCACACAGCTCAACCCCGCGCTGCACAGCGCCCAGAGCAGGTGGGGGCTGGACCTCGCCCAGATGCTGGTGGGGTCGGAGAGCATGTTCAACCGCTACCTGTCGGAGCGCAACCTCCATAAGCTGGTGGGCGTGCTCCAGTCCACGGCTGACCCTGACGAGTTCAGGGCGGCGGTGATACAGCGGCTGGCCGCACTAACTTCGCAGATACTGGAGCGCGAGAAGGAGGAAACGCGCCGCATCTATCTGGCGATACAGCTCGCCAATGTGCACCTGCTCAACCCCGATGCTTTCGCGGCCTACCAGCAGGCGCTGGCAGCCACCGGCCTGAGCGGGGTGCGCGAAGCCCTGCCGGTGGCCGAACGACTGCATAATGAGTTGAGCAGTTCGCCTATCGCCAACCCTCCTAGTCCGGAGGCTCGCGCAGGGGAGGGCGAGATAGCGCGGGCTGTGACGGTGGACCCTGCCCAATACCTCAAAGCTATGGAAGCCTGCGTCAAAGCGCTGGGGCTGGGCAACTTCTTCGAAGTGAAAGTCTAGAAGTTGGCCGCCATTTCACAGCACGGCCCCCAAGAACGAACAGATGTGCACGAGTCATGCCTGATGGCAGGCTCCGAAAAGGAAGACAGCTATGATCAAGTTCCTGAGCAGGTTATTCGACACGACGGATAAAGAACTGAACCGCCTGCGGCGCACCGTGGCCGAGGTGAACACCCAGATCGAACAACTCCTTGAGCAGGAGCGCGAGTATGCCGCCCGCATCCGCGAGCAGGTGCTGGCCGAGCTTTCGGCGTCGGCGCCGGGCGAGGGCTGGCAGGGCGTGCTCGGCAGCGAAATGGCGCGTGTGGCTGAAGACCTGCGCCGTCTGGCACGCGGGGCAGACGACCTGCGCTCGATCATCGAGAAGGGCGAGCAAACCAGCCGCGACCTGTCGGTGCTGTTGGCCGACTCTAAACAACTCGCCACTATGAGCGCAGAGCGCACCCAGCGCCCGCCAGCCGAGCGGCGCGAGCTGGAGGAGGAGATCAACCGGCTCATTGACGAACTGGGCGAACAACTGGCCGCGTTGATGGAGAGCAAGCCGGGCCTGCGCGAAGCTATATTGCAGGCCGTGCCTAAGGCCAGACTGCACCCCCAGCGCCCCACCGCCGAGGAGATGGTCCGGCAGGTGGACGCCGCCGCAGGCTTCCTCGGGCGCGAAGTGGCCGGCTATTTCGGCCGCACCAACGAGACCATAGTGACCCTGCGCCGGGCTATCGGCCTGTCCACGTTGGTGGAGTTGTTGGACCTTGCAGACACAAGTGTGCATCATCAGAAAGATGAGTTGGACGCTGCCGTGCGCGACTTGGTGCGTGCCCTCCACGAGCGCGACTTGATCAAGCACCTGTCGCGGCAGGGATTGAGGCTGCCCGACGAACTCAAAGCTGTGGGCGACCGTTCACAGGCCCCCACGCCGGCGGACGGGCGCAGGGGGCGCGATGCCCGCCCACAGGAGCCGGACCTCGGCCCTAAAGAGCACCTTGCCGACCGGCTCGATTGGGAGGAGCAGGCCACCGCCGAACTGCTGGCCGTCGCGGACGCCGTTATCAAGGGCAGGGTTACCGCCCTGCAAGAGAAGTTCGCCGGCCGCGAAGAGCGCTTGCAGGCCCGCACCGCCGCCTTCAGGGCACGCATTCTGGAGGCTCGCACTGCCTTCTGGCAGAGCTACCAGAATCGCATTGCCGATATCGTCGGCCCCGACGCGCTCCAGCCCTACATCGAGCACTTCGAGCAGTTGGACGCCGAGCAGGACGAGCTTATAGAGCAGGTCATGGCGCAGGACGAGGACCCCGATGCACCCGTCACCATCAAGCCCGACGCGCTGGCCGAGTTGATGCGGAGGCGCGACGCGCTGGAAGACAGCGTGTTCAATGAGCTGATGGACCAACTGCGTGGCACCGACCGCGAGGCCTACAGCCGCCTGCGCGCACTGTACGACGAATTCCGCAAGGAACAGCGCAAAGACGAGCAGAACCTGCTCAACTCGCTCATACCTGAGGCCTTCGCCGTGGTGTGGGAGGCCTCGCGCCGCACCACCGGCCTGCGCCCCTTCGATGTACAGCTCATGGGTGGCATCGTGCTGCACGAAGGCAAGATAGCCGAGATGAAGACCGGCGAGGGCAAGACGCTGGTGGCCGTGGCCCCGCTGTACCTCAATGGGCTGACCGCGCGCGGCGCCCACCTGTGTACCGTCAACGAGTATCTGGCGAGGCGCGACAGCGACTGGATGGGGCCGATCTACCGCCTGCTGGGCCTGTCGGTGGGCGTGATTTTGAGCGGCATGACCTCCGCCGAGCGCAGGGCCGAGTACATGGCCGACGTGACCTACGGCACCAACACCGAGTTCGGCTTCGACTACCTGCGCGACAACATCGCCACCAACCCTGATGACATAGTCCAGCGCCCGCACAACTACTGCATCGTGGACGAGGTGGACAACATCCTGATTGACGAGGCGCGCACGCCCCTGATCATATCGGGCGCATCCGAGGGCAACGCCGAGATACACGTCCGCGCCGCGCAGTTCGCCAGAACCCTGCGCCCCGGCATTGACTACACCGTGGACGAGAAGACCCGCACCGCAGTGCTCACCGAAGAGGGCATCAGCCGCGCCGAGCAGTTCTTCAGAGTGGACAACCTATACCACCCCGACAACTTCCAGATCGTGTACGGGGTGGACAATGCCCTCAAGGCGCATGCCCTGTTCAAGCGCGACAAAGATTACGTGCTGTGGCAGGAGGGCAAGGTAGTGAGCGAGGGCGAGCGGCTCAACCCCAAACTGCCGGTGGAGGTGGTAATAGTAGACGAGTTCACGGGCCGACTGATGCACGGGCGGCGCTACTCCGAGGGCCTGCACGAGGCCATCGAGGCCAAGGAGGGCATCCGCGTGCAGGCCGAGAGCCAGACATTCGCCACCATCACCATCCAGAACTACTTCCGCCTGTACCCCAAGCTGGCGGGCATGACCGGCACCGCGGCCACCGAAGCCGAGGAGTTCTGGAAGATCTACAAGCTGGAGGTGGTGCCAATCCCCACCCACCGCCCCATGATCCGGCAGGACTTCCCCGACCGCATCTACCGCACCGAGGCGGCCAAGTTCCGCGCCGTGGTAGAAGAAATCAAGGAGATGCACCGGATCGGGCGGCCCGTGCTGGTGGGCACAGTGTCCATCGAAAAATCCGAGGAACTGAGCAAAATGCTGGAGGCAGAGGGCCTGCCCCACTCGGTGCTCAACGCCAAACAGCATGAGCGCGAGGCCAGCATCGTGGCGCAGGCCGGCCAGCGCGGGGCCATCACCATCGCCACCAACATGGCCGGTCGCGGCACCGACATCATCCTCGGCTTTGGTGTGGCCGAGCTGGGCGGCCTGCACATTATCGGCACCGAGCGGCACGAGTCGCGCCGCATCGACAACCAGCTGCGCGGGCGCTCCGGGCGTCAGGGCGACCCCGGCTCGTCGCGCTTTTACGTGTCCATCGAGGATGAAATCATGCGCCGTTCGGGCGTCAACCAGAACATCGTCAACTCCAACCTGTTCAAGACCCTGTGGGAAGAGGACATGCCTATCGAGCACTCTATGATCACCCGCAGTGTGGAGCAGGCCCAGATCAAGATGGAAGGCTACAACTTCGACATCCGCAAGCATCTGGTGGAATACGACGATGTGGTCAACACCCAGCGCGACGTGATATACAGCGAGCGCCGCTACATCCTCAAGAACGGCGACCCCCGTCCTATTATCAGCGAGATGATAGCCGAGAAGGTGCAGGAGTTGGCCGCCCCCGCCGCAGACGAGGGGCGCAGGGGCCGCGATAAGGGCGTCAGGGGCTATGCGGTGATGTTCGAGGCGCTGAGGGAGAGCTTCCCCGACGACGTGATCCGCCGCCTGCTCCGTTCCATCTTGTCCAGAAGGCTCACCCCGCTGGCCGAGGAGGGCGACTTGCACCCCCTCGCCGATGAACTGAAGCTGATCGCGCAGGAGGCCTACGAGGGGGTGCTGAACACCCACCTCAAAAGCGTGGACGAGAAACTGCAAGAGTTCTATCACATCGGCGACGAGTATTACGAGATAGCAGGCGGGGGCACACTGGACTACAACAAGCTCAGCAGGATGCTGGGCCTGCCGCCCGATATCGTGCGCAAGATGCGCGATGAAGAGATGCAGTATGAGGAGGCACGCGACTTCCTGTTCGAACTGGTGCGCGCAGGCTATGAGCGCGACCAACGCCCGCGCCTTGAGAAGTTACAGGCCTATCTGGTGGAGGAGGCAGTCAAGCCTATCCCGCCCGGCAGGGAGGAGGCCCGCGTGCGCGCCCTGCTGGAAACCATCGACGCCAACTTTGCCCTGTCGCCCGCCTCGCCGGCCAGATACGTGGAGGCCGAGTCGCGCCGCAGTTCGATGATGGGCACCGGCACCGACGAGGTGGTGGCCGAGGTGCAGGAGCAGTTGGAAGACCTGTACGCCGAGGTCGAAAAGACGCTGGGCGAACTGTTCATCGAACAGAACGCCCAACTGCCCCTGATCGCGCTGGTGGACAACCGCCTGCCGCGTTCGGTGTACCGGCAGATCGAGGAGCGGCTGGGGCTGGAGGGCCTCGAACAGGTGGAGAACACTCCACTGGGCCAACTCGACCACGACGTACGGGAGATAGTCAAAGATGCCTTCGTGCGCTGGCAGGAGGCCGACCTGATGCTGAGGGTGATTGACTATCTGTGGACGCGCCACCTGACCACCATGGAGCAGTTGCGTCACTCCATCGGCCTTCAGGCCTACGGTCAGAAGGACCCGCTGGTGCAGTACAAGGTGAGAGCCTACGAGCTGTTCGAAGACCTGAAGGCCGAGATACGCCAGCTTGTGGTGTTGAACGTACTGCTTCAGGGCACGCGGGCCGAGGCGGCCCGTGCCGCGACCCGCGCCGCCGCGCAACAACAGCAGGCCATGCGTCAGGCCGCGGCGGCCACCGCAAGGGCCGGGGGAGACGGGCGGGCCGCCGGCTCCGGAGGCAACGGCAAGGCCAAAGCACCTCGCCCCGGCCAGAAGCAGGCCGCCGCTGTACCCGTGGGCGCGGCCCCGGCGGGCAAGGCCAAGATCGGTCGCAACGACCCGTGCTTCTGCGGCAGTGGCCGCAAGTATAAGCACTGCCACGGAAGGTGACGCAGTGAACAAGGTCAGGAGATAGCTTTATAAAACCGAGTCGTCGCTTGTTTGCTCCATGCGCTTCGTGATACTGCACCCTGCCAGAGCATGGCGGCGCACCGATCTGGCGCTCGCGATCCTGCTGTTCCTCGCAAGCTTGGCCCTGTACACGGCCACCCTCGCACCCACCATCGTGTCCACCAGCTTCGACTCGCCTGAGCTGGTTACCAAGGCCGGGTTGTTGGAGCTGGCGCACATCCCCGGCTCGCCCGTTTACGTGTGGTTGGGCCATTTGTTCGCGCACCTGCCCTTCGGTGAGGTGGCGGCGCGGGTCAACTGGCTGTCGGCCTTTTCGAGTGCGCTGGCTGTGGCCTTGCTGTATGTGGTGGCCGTGCGCCATCTGGCCACCGGCCGGCTGTGTGCTATGGGGGGCGCACTGCTGTTCGCGCTGTCCCTCACCTTCTGGTCGCAGGCGGTAATAGCCGAGCTGTACGCGCCGAGCATGGCCCTGCTGGGCCTTTCGGTGCTGGCCTTGCTCGAATGGGCGAATGAGCGCAGTGGTCATAACAACAGCATACGGGCAAGGTGGTGGCTTGCGGCTTCGGCCGGAGCCTTCGGGTTGAGCCTCGGCGTGCACCCGTCCAATCTGCTCTACCTGCCCGCTTTTGCGGCTTTTGCGCTGATGGGTCTGTCGGCGCGCCGCTCAATCTGTGCCCAGCCTGAACCTCAACCTCAACCCCGGCTTGCCAGTGCGCGTCCTCCGCGCCGGTTCGATGTGGTGGGCGGGGTGCTGGCCGCGCTTGTGGGGCTGGTAGTGGTGATTGTGCCCTATACGTGGGTATATTTCTCCCTGCCGCATATGCCGCCCGGCGACGACTTTCCGAGGGCCGCTCCGGGCTGGCCGCTCTTTTACGAGAGCACCATCAACGCCTTCCACCAGTACCGCTTTGCCTTCCCCATCGAGCAGATACCGGAGCGCGTCGGCCTGTTTCTGCACCTGATGGCCCGCAATCTGGGGCCGGTGGGAGTGCCATTGATGTTGGTGGGTGTGTGGTGGTTAGCCATCACACGCCTGAGGGCGTTCACCATGTTGGCGCTGATGGTGCTGGCGAACGTGGTCTTCTACATCAACTACAAGGTGTTGGACAACGATGTGTTCTACATCCCAGCCTATTGGGTGATGGGTGGGCTGATGGCGGCAGGTCTGAAAGCTGTGTGGGTGGGAGTAGGCCACCTGCGGCGGTGGGCGAGCGGTGTGTGGCCGGGGGCGCGTGGGGCGAAGCCTGCCGGGGGTGCAGAGGGGTTCCGGAGCGTTTTCTCCGGCGCGAACCGTGTCCGTGATAGGGGCAGTCGTTGGTCGCTGATGAGCGCGTGGCCGATCTCGGTGGGACCGGCGCTGGTGGCCCTGCTCGTGCTTGCGGGGGCGGGCTGGCAGTGGCAGAGCAACTACTGGTTCAACGACCAGTCGGGCAATCTGGCCTTCCACGACTTCTGGGGCAATGCGTTCGCCATGCTTCCGCAGGGCGCATATGTGTATCACCGAGGGGCTTCGCCGGGCTACGACCTGCTGTATTATACCCGGCTGTGTGGGGTGCGCCCCGACCTGCATGTGGTGGCCGGGCCCGGCTCGCCTGCCTCGCCACCTGCTGTGTGGCCTTCAGGTCCGGTGTTCTCCGGTGTGACTAAGTATGACTGCTGTTTGCCCGATTTTGTTAGAGAAGACGGCACTAGGCCCAAGTGGTACGAACCGGTGCTGACCGGCATGTTCAGGTGGCAGCACGGTATGCAGTACGGCTGGCTCAATCTGTTCAGGGTACGAGCACCCGACGATGTGCCCCATGACTGGATGGTGCCCATTGACGACCCCGCTTCGCACCCATCAAACAAGCTAGACAACATCCCCTACACGTCTGAACTAGTGCTGGTGGGGGTGGACGCCGAGCCGCAGGCCTATGCAGGCAAGCCGTGGCGCATAGTGCGCTACTGGTATTCGCTTGGACAGTCCACGTGGATACCGCCCATGGTCACCATCTTGGGCGACTACGAGGCGGTGGAGAGCCATGTGCCTTTGTTTAATCAGCTTGCCGACTATGTGCAAGCCAGAGGCATCAGCGACATGGGCCTGTATGTGATAAAGGACGAGGTGAATCTGGTCATACCGTCCAACCTGCCGCCGGGCAAATACAAGATCAGGGTGGCACGGGCCGAACCCCGCCTCGTGACCGACATCATGCTCGACCCAGCGCCGCCCCACGAACTGGTGTCCAACGAGCACGTGGTGGCCGAGGTGCAGGTCGTAACCGGGGCACAGGAAGGCCTCCACAGCCCGCCCGACCCCCTCGCCCATGCCACCAACCCCATGTGCAAGCGCTAGGTTGGTGATTGCGGCTACTCACATATGCCTGATGGCAAACCCACACCCCCGGCCCCTCTTCCACAAGGGGAGAGGGGAGGTGTGTAGTGACCGTGTGGTTGCTGTACAGCCCCATCCTATGAAGGGATGGGGTTACGGCTGGATGCGGGCGGGACGCCTGCACTCCGTCTTGATGCCCTTGGTGTCGTGTCTTGGTGGTTACCTCCAACTACTGACGACCCCCGATTCTTGCTGGAACCCCACCAGTCAGATTTGGTTGACGTGTAACGTGGTTTGGGGTATAATAGGCCATTGGGTCGGTAACGGCCTGCAAACTGAATAGCCTGAGACAGCCGGCGCGTCACCAGACGCTTAATAAATCAGCCTGCCGAGGCGCAAATGCACCAGCATACCACGACCTGAAGCCACACCCGCTTCAGCGTAGCCTTGCGTGGTGGCTTGTGTGATGGATGACTACGTGATTCCCCATGCCCTCGACTCGGCAGAGCAAAGCGAGGCGTGGGGATTTTGATTCGGAATGGGTCGGGATGGGTCGAAATGAAACGCCACCGGCTGATGGCCTTGATGAACGAAACGAAGGGAGGTGACACACAACATGCCAACGACAAGAAAGAAAGAGCAGGTGAAAGCTCTGGTCAACCTGTTCAAGGAGAGTCAGGTGTTGATATTCACCGATTACAGGGGCCTCAGCGTATCGGATATAGCTGCACTGCGTCGCCAGCTACGTGAGCGGGGGGTGGAGTACCACGTTACCAAGAATACCCTGACCGAACTGGCCGCGCATCGTGTAGGGATAGACGACCTGAACGGCCTGCTGGCCGGACCGACTGCCATCGCCTTCGTGCGCGACGATATCCCGGCGGCCACCAAAATACTGACCGACTTCGCGCGGACCTCCAGAATATTGCAGGTCCGGGGCGCGCTCGCTGGAAAGCAGATATTGAACGCCGATCAGGTGGCCGATCTGGCTAAACTGCGCTCTCGTGAAGAGTACATAGCCCAGATGCTGGGGTCGTTGCAGTCGCCTGTAGCCAACCTCGCCAGAGCGCTCAACGCCACGCTAACCAACTTCGCAAGGGTATTGCAGGCCCGCGTTGACCAACTGAATGAGCAGCAGGGTGGTGAGGCCACAGGCACAGCAGTCGAGGCCCCGGCTCCGACCTCCGCGTAACCACGCCACACACGTGCATACCGGCTCTCCCTCCCAAACGTCTGGGCCGGTCGCCGGATGGCGGCAACGATAGAGATAGTGAAGTGATAAGTGATAAGTGATAAGTGATATGGTGCCAATCGGTGCCAACAGGCAAAAACCAAACCAGTACTAGCAAAAGGAGACAGCAAAAATGGCAACTACACTCACCCGTCAGGAGATCTTGGACGCGATCAAGAACATGAGCGTCCTTGAGCTTTCCCAGCTTGTGAAGGATATCGAGGAGGCCTTCGGCGTGACCGCCGCCGCCCCCATGGTAGTGGGTGGCTTTGCTCCCAGTGCGGCCCCCACCGCCGGTGCTGAGGGCACAGCGGCCCCGCCTGCCGAGGAGGAGAAGACCGAGTTCGATGTCATCCTGACCGACTTCGGCCCGAACAAGATTCAGGTTATCAAAGTGGTGCGCGAACTGACCGGTCTGGGCCTGAAGGAGGCCAAGGATCTGGTCGAGGCGGCCCCCAAGCCGATCAAGGAAGGCGTGCCCAAGGAAGAGGCCGAGGCCGCGAAGGCCAAGCTCGAAGAGCAGGGCGCCAAGGTCGAAATCAAGTAAAATCGAGTAACAGAGTGCTCGGCGGATACCGGGTGTTGGGGCTTCATCCTTACGTTACGTTGTGTTATGCTCCAGCAGCCGGTATCCGCATTTCAATTTCAACCCCTTGACCGGCCTGAATGCTATGAACCTTGCGAACCACTCGGAAGGCGATTACGAAGGCGGACTCGGCAGCAGCTTCCGCGAGCGCGTATGGGCGTGCGTGCGAGCCGTGCCCTGCGGCAAAGTGGTCACCTACGGTCAAGTGGCGGCTATGCTGGGGGTGCCCCGCGCGGCACGCGCAGTTGGATCTGTGTTGCACCACACCCCTGCCCATGCAAACGTGCCTTGCCAGAGGGTGGTAAACCGGTTCGGAGGTCTGGCACCCACCTATGGGTGGGGCGGCATGGAGCAGCACAAACGTGAACTTGAGGCAGATGGGGTGCAAGTGCGCCCTGATTACACAGTAGACCTGCGGGTGTTCCAATGGCACCCCGAACCGGGCGAATGGTCGAATGGCGCGCTCTCGAACCTAAATATCCACCGTGAAGCCGGGGTGTGACTTGCAGGCGTCGAAATCGCCCATGGCGCGGGCTACTTGCCTGTAGGCCGGTTGTAGGATCAAAGCTTGCTTCAGATGGGCTGAGGCCAGATCGCACTGGCCCAGCAGTGCGTTCAGCCGGGCCAGATTGAAATGCGCCTCGGCGTACTGTGGCTTGAGGTCTATGGCCCGCCCGAAGTCCCGCAAAGCCCCCATATAATCCCCCTTTTGCGCGAACACCACGGCCCGGCTGTTGTAAGGTTCGGGCTGGTGAGGGTTCAGTTCAATGCAGTGGGTCAGGTCAGCCAGCGCCGAATCCAGATCCCCCATCATCGCATACACATTGCCGCGGTTGTGCAGGATGTCGGCATCGTCCCCGCGCAGTTCCAGCGCTCTGGTGAAATCGGCCAGCGCCGAGGCGAGCTCGCCATTGTTCGCGTACACGATGCCCCGGTTGTAGTAATAGCCGGGGTTGTCGGGCATAAGCTCTATGGCGCGGGTCAGCGAGCTTATGGCCTGCCGGGTCATGCCCTGCGCGGCCTGCGCTATGCCCATGGTATTGTACCTGTCGGCCTCAGCCTGTGCATCGGCGCGGGGCTGTTGCTCCTCGGGGTTCGACATGCACACAGCACCTCCACAGTGTTCCTTCGCGACACATGCTGGGGAAAAGGGTGGGGATGGGCGGGTGGGGTTTGGCCCCACTGCGCTCTCCTTCACACATGGTACGCCTTGCGAGGCTACACCTATGTATTATATCACGAAGCCCCCCTTCATTCGGTTCCGACAAGAATCAAGCTATCTCCTCTCCCGACCCTCCTCCGGCGTGCACCGGGGCAACTGGCACTTAAGTCCCAGTGGTAGGACCGACAGATAGGCTATTGTGCTTGGCTCGTGCCGGTTGTTACTATCTAAGATGGAGGATTAGACAATGAAAGCTCAGTCCAAGTCTCGTTTTTGGGCCGTTCCATGGGGTGGCGCACGGTCTAAGGCCGCCACGTCCGAAGACGGTGAGCCGGCCGCCCCGCCCGGCTTGCAGTCGTTGGCCGCCGAACTGCACCAGACAGCTTTGCAGAGCGAGTTCGACTACCCGCGCAACTGGGTGCTGGTAACCAAAGGCTTAGCATGCATACTGGTTGCGGCAGGGGTGGCCCATCTTGCGGTGAGCCTGCTGCCCGCTTTGCGCACGCCGGGCCTCACCATGGGCGAGCTGCTGAACTGGAAAATGGCAGGCGTGGTCCTCGGCGTGGCGATCGCCTTCGCGATAGCCGCCCTGCTGTGCAACCTCATACAAACCATCCAAGTGACGCCCAAAGGGTTTGGTGTTGCCGAGCTGTTCAGATGGCGGGTCATACCGTGGAATGAGATCGGGGTGTTGCGCGTGATGGAACTGCCTTCGAGGGGCCGCTACATAGTCATGGTGCCATTCAAAGGTGGGGCCCGGCTCGGCAGCCCCGCCCCCATGCTGAGCATCATACCCCGACTGGCGGGAGCCGCCCGGCCCGGAGAGCGCGGGGTGATGATCACATCAGATATCAAGAACTTCGAGCGCCTGCTCCAGCTTATCGTGGCGTACATGGCGCAGGCCTCCGGACAGCCCACCACGGCCATTGAGGCGTATATTGATGAAGCCGCCGAAATGCCCCTTGCGCAGACACTGCTCGACCCGAAGGGAGCCATTGCTCGCCTGACGCGCACCACCGAGAGCGTGGCTCTCGACCCCTATGGTGTACCCACCGACGAAAACGAGCTTGACCTGCCATGGGTGAGGGTGGTAGCCACGCAGTTGCTGGTAGCCCTGCCTCCCGCGCTCCTGCTGCTTGTGGACGTGCTGGTACGCAGCAACCACAAAGAGTTTCTGGGGGTGCACGTCATGTGGGCGGGCATATTGGTGTTGCTGGGCATTGCAGAGCTGTTCTTCGTCACCAAGCTCATTCAGTCGGTGGGCGACCTGATGGTAGGCAGTGGTCACTTTAAACGTACGGTGTGGGCATATCTGGAATTGCAGGCGCCGCGTGCCCTGTTGGTGCTGTTCGGGGCCGCTCTGACGGGTGTGGGCCTGTTCCCACAGGTCGCTCAAGTCCTGTGGCTTGTGGGCATAGGGGTCACCACCGTGCTCGCCACGCGGTTCGTACAGAAGCTTTATTATTTGAGCACGATACACGCCATGCTGGGCACCGCCGGGGCCTTTATGTATCAAGCCATGCTTTTCGCCCTCTATTACGGGGTGCGCTAACGCTGCGGGCGGTGCATATTCTTCAGGGGCTGTGCCAATTGAGGCGTGAATGGCGATGAAACAAGGGGGCCGGTGAGGGCTATGCCCTCACCGGCCTTTTCTCTTCCTCTAATGGTGGGGTGCAGGGGCGCGGGTGGGCCGCCAGCGCTCTGGAAACTGGCACCGCTGGTTATCTAAACAGAGCGCTCACCGAGCTGTCGGTATGGATGTGCATAATGGCTTCGGCGAACAACGGGGCCACGCTCACCACCTCGATCTTGGTCGGCTCGTAGCGGTCGCGCAGGGGCAGGGGCACCGTATCGCTGACCAACACTTTGGTGAAGGGCGAATTCTCCAGCAACTCGCGTGCGCCGGGGGCGAAGGCGGCGTGGGTGGCACATGCGTACACCACACGAGCGCCCCGTTCCAGCAGCATCTGGGCCGCGGCCACCAGCGTTCCCCCCGTCATAATCACATCATCGATCAACAGGGCGGTCTTGCCACGCACACTGCCCACCATCTCCACAGCGTTGGCCCTGTCCACATCGGGGCGGTGTTTGGCTATGATGGCTAGGTCGGCATGGCCGCCTATGCGCTCCCGGAACTCCATGGCCCAGCCCACTCGGCCCTGATCGGGGGCCACCACCACCGGGTCTGGCAGGTCCAGCTCGCGACAACGGTCGGCCAGCAGGCGGCGAGCCTGCAAGTGGTCCACCGGTATGTTGAAGAAACCCTCGATGGCCGGGGCGTGCAGGTCACAAGCGAGGATGCGGTTGGCCCCGGCCACCTGAAGCAGGTCGGCCACCAGCTTGGCGGTGATGGGTTCACGCGGACGGCTCTTCTTCTCCTGCTTGGCGTAACCGTAATAGGGAATGACCGCGGTGATGCGCGATGCCGATGCCCTTTTGATGGCGTCAATCATGATGAGCAGTTCCATCAGGTTGTGGTTCACCGGGTGGCAGGTGGGCTGGATGACGAACACGTCGGCCCCACGCACGCTCTCCTCGATGCACACACGGGTTTCGCCGTTCTTATACTCGCTGACCACAGCTTTGCCCAGCGGCCTGCCCAGATGGTTGGCGATGGCCTGCGCCAGCGCCGGGTTGGCCGTGCCTGTGAATACCTGCAAGCGGTCGGTCATGGCTGTCACTCCCCTCCCTGTGATGGTTGGCCTCCATCGCCTTCATCGCCTTCATGGTCATGGTCTTCATGGCTGGCCTTTTCCAGCCGGCGGATTACACGGGCCGGCACGCCCACGGCCACTGAATAGGGGGGCACGTCTTTGGTCACCACACTGCCCGCCCCCGTCACCGCGCCCTCCCCCACTTCCACCGGTGCGCGCAATATGGTATCACTGCCTATGAAGGCACGTTTGCCGATCTTGGTGGGATGCTTCTTCACGCCGTCGTAGTTAGCCGTGATGGTGCCCGCGCCTATGTTGGTGTGCTCGCCCACCTGAGAGTCCCCTATGTAGGAGAAGTGGCCCATCGCCACGCCCCGCTCCAATGTGGAGCGCACCACCTCGGCGAAATTGCCCACGCGCACTTCCTCTTTTAGATGTGCGCCGGGGCGCAGATGGCTGTACGGGCCGATGGTCACCCCGCGCTCCACCACACTGCCTTCGATCATCGAGGCGATGATGCGGCAGTCGTCGCCTATAGTCGAGTCGATCACATGGGTGTTGGGGCCGAGCAGGCAGTTGGAGCCGACCACCGTGCGTCCTTCCAGTATCACACCCGGATAGAGCACGGTGTCCGGTCCGATCTGCACGTCCATACCCAGATACACCGTCTCCGGCAGGAGCATGGTCACGCCGGACTCCATCCATTTGTGGCGCAGGCGGCGCTGCACTATCTGTTCGGCGTGGCCTAACTGCACCCGGCTGTTGATGCCCATGGCCTCGTCCAACTCAGGCAGGGTGAAGGTAACCACCGCCTGCCTGCCCCGGCGCGCCGCACCCGGTATGGCCCGCTCCTCTCGGATAGCCATGCCTATCAGGTCGGTCAGGTAGTATTCGCCCTGTACGTTCATCTCCACCCTGCGCAGGTGGGGCCACAGCCATTCCGAGTCGAATACCATGACACCGGTGTTCACCTCGGATATGGCGCGCTGGGCGAGGGTAGCGTTGCGTTCTTCGACCACTTCAAGCACGTTCTGGTCTTGATCGCGCAGCACCCGCCCGTAGCCGGTGGGATCGGATGCTATACAGGTTAGCAGGGTAAGGTTGGCACGCGCCTGCCGGTGCCTGTGCAGAAGGGAGCTGAGGGTGGAAGTGCGTAGCAGGGGGGTGTCGCCGTACACTACCAGCACCGGCCCCCGGTAGTTGTGCAGGAGAGGCTCGGCCATGAGCACCGCGTGGCCGGTGCCCAACTGCTCTTCCTGCACCACGTATTCGATAGGGATGCTGTTGTCGGGACCGTAGCCGTCGCCTAGCGCGGTCCGTACCTGATCGGCCCCATGGCCCACAACCATTACGGTGCGCGAGGGTTGGAGGGGGGCGATTGCGCGCAGCACATGAACGGCAAGAGGTAAGCCCGCCAACCGATGCAAAGCCTTAGGTTGCCTCGACACCATCCTCTTGCCCAGACCTGCCGCCAGAATCACCACCGCGAGCGGCTGGTTGTCCATATTGTGCGTCCGTTCCTTCTAACTTGGTAAGGGGAGCGATTTGAGGTAGCCGTATACTAACTTATCCACAACCCGCTGTCAAGTAGGCACTGGCCAGCGCTTCCACCAATAATCTCAGGTTACCGGTAGCGGTGGCCAGTAGGCAGGAGCAGGATATCAACCACAGAAAAACCACAGAGAAACCACAGAGACACAAAGAAACACAGAGAACACAGAGTAATCGCTATGTTCCGTGCTGCATAACCACACCTTACCCTCACCCTTTACCCCTCTTCTCTTGTGGGAAAGGGGTAAAAGGTGAGGGTCCCGGGGAGAGGCGGGCTTGGTGGCTCGGCCATCATGCCACGTGCATCACACACTGCGCTGTGTGCTTTACCCCTCTTCCTCTTCTTCGCGCTTGCCCAGTTCCACATCCAACATGAGCAGAGCACCCCGGTCGTCGCCGGCCATCCTCAGCCTGTCCACGAGCAGGGTAGCGTTCTTCTCTTCTTCCACCTGCTCGGTGATGAACCATTGCATGAGGGCCTGAGTGGCATAGTCGTTTTCTTTGACGGCCAGATTGTACACCTGCTCTATCAGGCTGGTGACCCGCCGCTCGTGCTCCAGAGCCTTCTCCGCAATCTGCAGCGGGGTGCCGAAGTCTGTGCCCGGCTGGTTGATGGTCTGCAATACCACGCGCCCGCCACGGTCGTTCACAAAATCGAATATTTTCAGGGCGTGGCCCAACTCTTCCTTTGCCTGCACGCGCATCCAGTGGGCGAACCCGGGCAGGCCGGTGCGTTCGCAGTAGGCCGAGACGGCCAGATAAATGTAGGCCGAAAATAGCTCTTCTTTGATCTGGTTGTTCAGTGCATCTTGCACCGATTGTTTCAGTTCCATTGCTTGCTCTCCTTATGAGTGTAATGGTTGTAGTAGCCCTAAACCCCGGCGCAGGCGTGAAGAAGCGGGTAACGGGTTTTTATCTTGCCGTTCACTCCACTCTGGGCGGGGGCATCTGGGGACCCTGTGCCGGGCCTATCCACACGGTCTGGATGTTCACAAACTCGCGTATGCCAAACACCGACAACTCACGCCCGTAGCCGCTCATCTTCACCCCACCGAAGGGCAGTCGCGGGTCGGAAGCTACCATGCCGTTGATGAACACCGAGCCAGCCTGAATGCGGCGGGCGAGCCTGCGTGCCTGCTCGATGTCGCGGGTCCACAGGTTGGCGCCCAGCCCGTACACCGTGTCGTTGGCGACCCGAATGGCTTGGTCCGGGTCTTCCACCCTGATCACGGCGGCCACCGGCCCAAAGGTCTCTTCACATGCCGCAACCATGTCGGGCGACACATGAGTGAGCACCGTGGGGGCGTAGAAGTAGCCCCGGTTGCCTATGCGGGTTGCGCCCAGCGCCACGCGTGCGCCCTGCTCTACCGTGCGCTTCACCTGTGCGTCCAGTGCGTCGCGCAGGTCGGCGCGCGCCAGCGGCCCGACCTTGGTGTCGCGGTCTAGGGGGCTACCCACTTTGTAGGTGGACGCCTCTTCCACGAACAGCCGCTCGAACTCTTCGGCCACTTCTTCGACCACGATGAAGCGCTTGGCCGCGATGCAACTCTGCCCAGAGTTGATGAAGCGTGCGCGGGCCGCCATGGAGGCCGCGGCGGGCAGGTCGGCATCGGCCAGCACGATAAACGGGTCGGACCCGCCCAGTTCCAGCACCGTCTTCTTGATGGCCCGCCCGCTCAGCCCGGCCACCTCGGCTCCTGTGGTCGAACTGCCGGTGAGCGACACCGCCCGCACCCGTCGGTCTTCGATGATAGAGGCCACGGCCTTGCCGCCTACCAGCAGACTGCGGAACGCGCCTTCGGGCAGGCCGCTCTCTCTGAACACCTGTTCCACGGCCAGCGAGCACTGGGGCACGTTGGAAGCATGTTTGAGCAACACTGTATTGCCCGCTGCCAGCGTGGGCACGGCAAACCTAAACACCTGCCAGAACGGGAAGTTCCACGGCATGATGCCCAGCACCACGCCCAATGGCTCATAGGCCACGTAGCTCTCGCGGGCGTTGGTAGACACCGGCTCCGGCGACAGAAAGCGCTCCACGTTCTCGGCGTAGTATTCGCACACCCACGCACACTTGTCTACCTCGGCTTCGGATTCCACTATGGGTTTGCCCATTTCGAGGGTCATGAGACGCGCGAAGCGGTCTCGGTTCCGCCTCAGGTAGCGCGCCGCCTGCAACAGCATATCGGCCCGTCGGTTGAACGACGAAGCGGCCCACTCCTCGAATGTCTCGTGGGCGCCGGCCACAGCCCGCTCTATTTGCTCGGGGGTGAACTCTTCAAAGGCCGCTAGTTGCTCTTCGGTTGCTGGATTAATGGAGAGTATAGCCATCTTGTGCCTCCAACCCCCGGGTCTGCCGGGACGACTCTATTATATAACCAATGGTGCCAGCTCATACCCATTATCCCAAGAGAGGCATGAATTTGGAAGGGAGAGATGGGAGACGCCGACGCCCCCGCACCCACACGGTACCCGCCGGCAGGGGAACACCCTCTGCTACTTTTACCGATGCATGGCGGGGGGACGCCCGTGCTTCAATATATCACCTAGTCTTCTTCTTCGACGTACTTGGATATGGGCACCCCGGCCTCGGCGAGGGCCAGCCTCAGCAGGCCGAGGGACAGGGTGGCGCACTTCATACGGGCGTAGCTGATGGGCACACCCAGCATGTCCAGAATGTCCTGACGGGTGGTGCGGGCCAGCTCTTCCAGCGGCCTGCCTATCATTTCCTCGGTGAGCATGGAAGCCGAGGCCTGACTGATGGCGCACCCCTTGCCGCTGAAGCGCACGTCCTCCACCACCCCGTTTCGGACTTTGAGGTCCATGGACAGCCGGTCACCACACAGGGGGTTGTTGGCCTCCACGTGGATGTCGGGCTGTTCCAGATGGCCGTAGTTGCGGGGGTTTTTGTAGTGGTCCAGTATTTCTTCTGCGTACAGGGGGTCCATGTGGTCAGTCGTCAGTCGTCAATCGTCAGTTATCATAAGGTTATGGATGCGGGCGAGATGTCCACGCTCCCAAACCCAGTACCATTAATTATACTTTACTCTGCGAAGATGGCCTGCACCTTTTCTATGCCTTCGACCAGCGCGTCAACCTCGTCCTTCCTGTTGTAGATATAGAAGGATGCGCGGCACAGGGCGGGCACGTTCAGGTGGTGCATGAGCGGCTGGGCGCAGTGGTGCCCGGCGCGTATGGCGATGCCCTCGCGGTCCAGAATGGTGGCCGCGTCGTGCGGGTGCACGCCCTCCACCGAGAAGGCTACCACCCCGCCCTTGTGCTCGGCGTCGGGGCCGTACACAGTCACGCCGGGCATGGCGTGCAGTCGGTCGAGGGCGTAGGCCGTCAGCTCCTGCTCGTGGGCGTGCACGTTGTGCATGCCAATGGCCGACAGGTAGTCCACCGCTGCCCCCAGCCCGATGGCCTCGGCGATGGCCGGGGTACCCGCCTCGAACTTCCACGGCAGTTCGTTGGTGGTGAAGCCCTCCAGTGTGACGGTGCTTATCATGTCGCCTCCGCCGAGGAAGGGGGGCATCTCTTCGAGCAGGTGGCGCTTACCGTACAGCACGCCGATGCCGGTTGGCCCGCACATCTTGTGGCCGGAGAAGGCGAGGAAGCCCACGTCCAGCGCCTGCACATCTACGGGCAGGTGGGGCACACTCTGTGCGCCGTCCAGCAGTACCAGCGCACCTGCCTCGTGGGCCTGCGCTATGATATCTGCCACCGGGTTGATGGTGCCCAGCACGTTGCTCATGTGGGTGATGCTCACCAGCTTCACGCCCCTGAGCAGTTCGCGCAGGTCTTTGAGCACCAGCAGGCCATGGGCATTCACGTCGAGCCAGCGCACTTTGATGCCCCGCTCGGCGGCCAGCATGTGCCACGGCACGATGTTGGAGTGGTGCTCCATCTTGCTGAGCAGTACCACGTCGCCGGGTTGCAGGTTGGCGCGGCCCCACGCATAGGCCACCAGATTGATAGCCTCGGTGGCGTTGCGGGTGAAGATTATCTCACGACTGCTCTTCGCGTTGATGAAGCGGGCTATGCGGGCGCGGGCCTTTTCATAGCGGTCGGTGGCCGACTCGCTCAGCAGGTACACGCCGCGGTGGATGTTGGCATTGGTGGTGAGGTAGTACTCGTCCATGGCGTCCAGCACCACCTGCGGCTTCTGCGAGGTGGCCGTGCTGTCCAGATATATAAGGGGCTTGCCGTGCACAGTGCGCGACAGGATAGGGAAGTCGGCGCGCACCCGGTCCCAATCCACTTCGGCGGCTGTGGACTGGGGCTTCGATTCCACCTCTACGGACGTAGACGGGTTGGCGCTGGCCGTGTCCGCCCCATGCGGACTCGCGCCCGTGCCTGTACCTGTACCTGTGCCCGCCCTCACGTCCAGAAGTATCTTGTTGTCAGACCCGGTAATCATATCTCACCGTCCTATGCTTATTGCGCCTCTGTCAGCATCTCCAGTGCTCTACGCACATCTTTCCTGATAAGGTTTAGCGCCGTCTTCATCGCCGCCGGCCAGTAACTCTTGCATCGGGGTGAGGGGGTGCTCCCATACGGTTTGACTGCCTTTTCCGGGCCGTATGATAATCCAGCCTTTCGCAACTGTGCCCTTCAGGTCGCGGATTCTGGGGGGCATAAGCGGTCCCTCACAGGCATTACGGGCGATGGTAATGGTAATGGTAATGGTAATGGTGATAGTGATAGATGGGGGGAGAAAATGCAGGGGCGCCCTGACCTGCTCCGCGCCCCTGCCCTACCCTGCAACCTGCTACTGTGCCTCGTGTGCTTCGCCCGGCCTCTCCGCGCCCTTGCCGATGCGCGGCAGAGCCACCTTGTGCTGGATGACCTCCCTCAGCCTCTCGCGCACCGATTCGAGGGGCATCTCCTCGATCACCGGCTCGAAGAAGCCTCCCACTATCAGCTTTTCGGCCTCCACGCGGTCAATGCCCCGGCTCATCAGGTAGAATACCTGCTCTTCGGGGATGGTGCCCACGGTTGCGCCGTGCGAACACTTCACGTCGTCGGCCAGTATCTCCAGCCCGGGGATGGAGTTGGCGCGCGCCCCCTCACTCAGGAACAGGGTGTGCATCGAAAGGTAAGAGTCGGTACGCTGAGCGCCATGGTCCACCTTGATGATGCCCTCGAAGCCCAGACGCGACACGTCGCGCAGTGCGCCCTTGAACAGGATGTCGCCGTAGGTGTCCTCGGCCACGTGGTGGGTGTTGGAAGTGTTGTCGAAGTGCTGGTCGCCGTCGGTGAAGCATATACCGCGGGTGAGGGTTTTGGCGTGTCTGCCGAGGAGTTGGGTCTCGGCGTGGGCCTTGAGCAGTTTGCCGCCCATTTCCCCGATCACCCAGTGCATCAGGCCGCCCGCCTGCACGGTGGCGTAGCGGGTGGCGAACGAATACACGTTGCGGCCCCACTCTTGCAGTGACGTGAACTCCACAGTGGCCTCTTCGCCCACCGCCACCTCTACCACGCCGGAGTGCAGACCCTGCCACGGCGCATCGTCCGAGTGGAACTCTTCGATGTAGCGCACGGTGGAGCCTTTATCGGCCACGATGAGGGTGTGGCCGAGGGCCATGGCACCCCGACCTTCCAGCCTGTACACCACGTGCACCGGCAGTTCCACGGTCACCCCTTGGGGCACGTACAGGAACACCCCGCCGGTCCACAGCGCGGTGTGCAGGGCGGCGAATTTGTCGCGGTTGGGCTTCACCAGCTGGTGCAGATACTGGCGCACGAGGTCGGGGTGATCGCGCACGGCCTCCTGAAGCGAGGTGAAGATCACGCCCTGCGAGCGCACGCTTTCGGGTATATGCAGATATGCCGGTTCGGAGTTGATCTGCACCAGCAGACTGCCCTGTCGTTCAGCTTCGCCCACCAGTGTGACGAGGTCGCGGGCGGCCTCGCCCCGGCGGGTGGCGGGCACGTAGGGGCGCATCTGCGTCAGGTCCAGCGTGCTCACATCGGTGGTCCACCACTGGGCGATGCCCTTGGTCCATTTGGGCAGGGGCAATTCCTCGAACGCCCGCCAGCCCTCAAGGCGCGACTGCCTGAGCCAGTCCGGCTCGCCGAGGCTGTCGGACAGGGCCAGCACGGCGTTGTCCCCCAGACCGGGCAGTTGCACCAGCAGGTCGGTGCGCGCTTCGGTGGCTCTAAGCGTGGTCATGCCCTGCCACCTCCGCTTCCGCTTCCACTTCTCCCTCGGTCTGTCCCTCGGCCTCGGTCTCGTCCATGTAGTCGGTCTTGAGCCAGTCGTAGCCCTGAGCCTCCAGTTCCTGAGCCAACTCAGGGCCGCCGGAGCGCACGATGCGCCCATCAATCATCACATGCACAAAGTCGGGTTTGACGTAGTTCAGGATGCGCTGGTAGTGGGTGACCAGCAGGATGCCCCGCTCAGGCCCGCGCAGGCGATTGATGCCCTCGGCCACCACGCGCACCGCGTCAATGTCCAGACCGGAGTCCGGCTCGTCCAGCATGGCGATCTTGGGTTTGAGCATGGCCATCTGCAAAATCTCCAGCCTCTTCTTCTCGCCGCCGGAGAAGCCGTCGTTCACGTAACGGGTGGCGAAGCTCTCGTCCATCTTAAGCATAGCGAGGGCCTCGCGCAGCTGTTTGCGGAACTCGCGCAGGGCGGGATTGGCGCGCGCCGTGCCGCCGCGGCCCACGTAGGTGGGCTGGGCCAGCGCATGCCCGTCGCCAGTGGTGCCCGCTTCACCCACCTCACGTTTCACCTCGCCAGTCTCGGTGAGCAGTTCCTGCTCGGAGCGGGCGCGGGGTTTGGTGAGCGATACCAGCGCGGTGCGGATGAAGTTGGCTACGGTCACGCCGGGGATGGCCGATGGGTACTGGAAGCCGAGGAACAGGCCCAGTCTGGCCCGCTCGTCCGGCGACAGCTCCAGCAGGTCCTCGCCGTCGAGGGTGGCCGTGCCCTCGGTGATCTCGTACAATGGGTGGCCCATGAGGGCATTGACCAGTGTGGACTTGCCCGAACCGTTAGGCCCCATCAGGGCGTGCACCTCGCCCCGACGCACGGTCAGGTCCACTCCCTTGAGTATCTCGCGGCCTTCCACGGCCACGTGCAAGTTGCGGATGACCAGCCCTTCGCCTGTGCTGGGCCGGTCGGCTACAGCTATATTCAGGTCGGTCTCAGCTTGGTTTGCCATGATTGTGTTGTGTTCCTCCTCGCGTTCAGTCGTCGGTAGTCGCATTGGGGTTTTGGGTTGCTCTCTGTATGTCAGGCATCACATCTTTACTCTCACTCCGGTATGCCTACCGAAGTGACATCTTTCTTCTTCTCGACCAGCCGGACGGGTGCGCTGGTGATGTGGAACTCGCAGGCGCATTGCCCGTCCACGATGCGCCCCGCCTCAGACAGTTTGACCCCCACGCCGGGGCCGAGCAGTTCGGCCAGCATCTCCTGCTCCATCTCGCATACCTCGTAGTGGCTCTTAGCCACGTCGAAGTAGGGGCAGGTGTGGGTCTTGAGCACGTAGCTCTCGGCATGCCGGCCCTCTTGCTCTTCTGAACCGGAAGGCATCGCAGATGGCATCATGGATATCTCCATACCCGACTGGCCGAGGGCGCCCACCAGCCCCAGCAGCTTCTGGGACAACTCCTTGCCCTGCGCCTGCCCGGCGAACTTGTCGGCCATGCGCCTGCTCACGCGGTTGAGCAGCGCCTTCAGCCCTTCGGGACCGTGCAAGGCCAGCGTCTCTTCGAGCAGCAGCAGGGCCAGCGTGCCATAGTCCTTTGGGAAAAGCTCCTGCGCCTTAGGGGTGAGAGAGTACACGTAGTAGGGGCGGCCTATCTCACCGCGCACGCGCGTGGCCTGAATGAAGCCTTCGTGCAGAAGGTGGGCCACCTGCTCGCGCACGGCGGTAGTGGTCACGCCCATCTCGGCCTCAAGGTCTTTGATGGAGGCCGAGCCAAGGCGCTGGATGATACGCAACACCTCGCCTCGCGGCGAGCCTCCGACCTGTTTGGGATCAACCATAGTCAACAATCCTCCACTCAAGCGGCGCCCGGCATGCCGCCGGCACCCTGCACCGGTATGCCGGCACTACCGTCCATTATAGCATGAGAAGGCCATCGAAGTCAATTTATACAGGGAAAACTGTGTAAAATTCGCCCCCGGCATATTTCTTGCTCTGCTGCTTTATACCAATTATCCATGGAAAGGCTATAAATTGAGATGAGACGCGGTCTTGTCTTGATCGCCTTTGCTCGGATAACTGGTTAGAAGGCCGGTCACTCTATCATCGTGGGAGGATAGCCAAAGATAGCCGATGCGCGTGGAAAAAGACATCACCGTGAACGCCCCGGTTGACCGGGTGTATGCACTGTGGACCGACTTCGAGAATTTCCCTGCCTTCATGAAGCATGTGGAGTCGGTGCGGCGGGTGGGAGATAACATACTGCACTGGAAGGCCAAGATAGGGCCTGTCGAGAAGGAATGGGACGCTGAGATAAAGGGCATGGTGCCTAACCGCTCGGTTACGTGGCACTCCACGACAGGAGCGCGCAACGCCGGAGCCGTCACCCTCTCTCAACGGGGCAATATCACAGAGGTGCATGTGGTCATCGAATACGACCCCACATGGTTTGAGGCACTGGGCGATGCCATCACCCGGTCTATGTCGCGCAGTGTGGAAGAGGACTTGGAACGCTTCAAGAGGCTGGCCGAAGGCACCGACCCCCAACTGGCGGATCGAGAGGCCGGCCCGCACAAAGGTCAGCACGGCGTTCAGGGCACTGACCTGACCTATTCCAGAGATTGGAAAGAGCACCCCAACCCCACCCGGCAAGACCAAGGCCAAGCCTAGTGCTGTGCAACAGCGCATAGCGTGCAGTAGATGGGGGCCAAGCCCATTCCCTTTCATGCAAAATGCTGGGGAAGGCAAAGCCGGGGAGGGCACAGCCCCCTAAACCCATCCTCTTATTGCACACAAAGTGCCGCGAAGTAACTAGGGCGAAGGCTCTTGCCTGTCCCCGGCCGGTTGATGCGGTGCCTGCTCGGCCATCTGCCGGTCCAACCCCTGATCGGCCCACGACAGCGGGTCTTCGATAGGCTCCAGATGGGTGAATACGGTGGTTTTGGGCAGGGCGCTTATCAGGTCACGCTCTATTTGCTCGCACAGGTTGTGGCCGCGCATCACGCTCCAGCTACCCGGCACCAGCACGTGCATGGAGATGAAGCGGCGCTGCCCGGCCATGCGGGTGCGCAGGGCGTGGAACCGGATGCCGAGGGCCTTGTAGGGTTCGAGCACGCGGGTGATGGTCTCGCGGTCGGCGGGCGGCAGGGCGGTATCGAGCAGGCCATGCGCGCTGGCGCTCATCAGCCTGATGCCGATCCATGCGATGTTGGCGGCCACGGCCAGCGCAATCAGCGGGTCGAGCACCCACCAGCCGGTGAGTTGAACGAGCAGTACTGCCGCCACCACTCCCAGTGAAGTCCATACGTCGGTGAGCAGGTGGTGAGCACCGGCGATCAGCGTAATGGAGGACAGGCGCTTGCCGGTGCTCAAGAGCACCAGCGCCACACCCCCGTTGATGGCCGTGGCCGCCATCGAAGCCAGCACTCCTAAACCTACGTTCTCCAGCTGGCGTGGGTGCATCAGTCGGTCTATGGCCGCCCATGCGATTCCACCTGCCGCGATCAGAATCAGCGCGCTCTCCAGCCCGCTGGAGAAGTATTCCGCTTTGGTGTGGCCGTAGGCGTGCTCTTCATCGGGGGGGCGTTCGGCTATGGTGAGCATCCAGAAGGCCACCAGCGCGGCCAGCAGGTTGGTGAGCGATTCGGCGGCATCGGACAGCAGGCCTATGGAGCCTGTGAGCGCATAAGCCAGCAGTTTGAGGCCGATGGTGGCTATGGCGGCGATGATCGAGAGGACGGTGAAGTCGCGGGCAGACCTCCCAAGCCCGTCCTTGAAGGTAGGCACGTGACCTTCGTGGGTATGCAGGTGCATATGCTCGGCGCTTTCCTCGATGGCTCGACCGCCCTGCCTCTTTTCACCCATACCTGCCTCTACAAGCTAACCTTATACCAATTCTCCATAGAAAGGCTATAAATTGTGGAGAAGACAAGTGGCGACTGGGGAGCACCCCTGCACCCCCGGAATTCATCGCCTTTACTCGAATAAGTGGTATTACACTGATTTCGTGGCACCTACAGGATAGTATACGACATCAGCACAGGGGTCTCGTCTCGGCGGCTAACACCAATTACCCGAGCAAACGTAGGGGCAGGCCCCCGTGCCTGCCCCGTTCGCAGGCCCCCGTGCCTGCCCCGTTCGCAGGCCCCCGTGCCTGCCCCGTTCGCAGGCCCCCGTACCTGCCCCATTCTCCTCTCGTGGTCGCCTCGTCTAGGCGGTCTACTTCCTCTGCAACTTGCCGGAAGCGTACTGGCCCGGCACACGGACCTTTTGTGTGAAGGAAGGGTTCATTTTCCTCATGCGATAGTCGCCTGCGGTCATGAACACGTGCCGGCACAGGTCGGGATCGCACAGGCGGGAGCGGATGCGCGGATCGAGAGCGTCCAGATCGCAATTGGATGTGACCACTGTAGGCAGGCGGTTGTTATACCGGTAGTTGAATATCTGATACAGCTTCTCCACGGCCCACGGGGTGGACTGCTCGGCGCCGAGGTCGTCAATGATGAGCAAATACACCGAGCGTATCTGCTCGAAGCGTTCGTCGTATGTCACTTCGCTGTTTGGGGCATAAGCGGCACGCAGTTGATGCAACAGGTCGGGGGCCACAGCGAAATATACCTGCATGTGGTGGTCCTGCACCACGTAGTTGGCTATGGCGGCGGCCAGATGGGTCTTGCCACACCCATAACCGCCCAACAGCACCAGCCAGCCTTCAGGGTGGGTGGCGAATTCCACGGCAGCGCGATAGGCCTCGGCCACGCCGGGCACCTCGGGGTCGAAGTTGGCGAATATCTTGGTCTGGAAGGCATCGAGGTTGCTCAGGCGGTACAGCTCTTCTAGGTTGCGCAACTCGGTAGCGTGGGTGCGACACACACATGGGATGAGCTTGCCAAAGCGCGGGTCGTGCACCGGCACGTCCATGCGCAGCCAGCCCGCGCCTAGACATTGGGGGCACACCTTGCCTGTGCCGTGGCGGGGTTCAGGTGCCTGCTCCGGTTGTGCTTTGGGCATGGGTGCCGGTGTTGATGTTGGTGTTGGTGTTGGTGTACCCTGTTGCCGCCCGCCCACCGATGGCTTGTCGCTACCGGCCTTCTGGCCTGAAGAGGAAGGCGTATTTGCCCTTCGTGTATTTGTCGGGATCGAGAGCTCGCTCAGCACGTCTCCTATCCTGTCCACTATGTTTGCCCTCCGCTGCCCATCTTTCGAGTATGCGTTCTATGTAGCGCCAACTCCTCTTGTTGTTGGCTACGGCCTCTTCAAAGGCCTGTTCTATCCATTCCAAGGGGTAGCGAGCCTCGGCATCCTGCAACCGTTCGGCCAGCAGTGGAGTGAGCAGGCCAATGTTCTGCTCGTACAGTGTGTAAATGCTGGGGCGCTCCACCACTACGCGCAGGGATCTGGATTTCGACCTGTCGCCCGGACCGGTGCCACCGTTGTGCCCTCCATGACCGGCGGCGAGGGGCGTGCGGGTCACGTCGATTTTGCCCCCGGCCACGGCCTCCAGCCATGCGCGATTGTCTCGGGTGTTGAGCAGGTACCAGCGGGCACTTGCACCCTGTTGGCCGTGCTCCTTGGCGGTGCCCCCCCTGTCCCTGTCCGATTGGTACGTCGAGCCGACCCCGCCTGCCCGCACATGCACCTCCAACAGAGTACCGCGCGCCACGGCCAGCTCCAATCCTTCGCGGAGTGCTTCCGCGAACGGGCGTGGGCCCTTGCACTGGGCTAGTGCCGCCCGCAGGCGCTCGTCCGATTCGAGTTCTTCAAGGCTAACCATGCGCGGGTAAGGCCTGTCCGCGCCGGCCTCGCCGCCTGTGCTTGTGTTTGCCGGGTTTGCGGCCCCGCTCGCGCCTCTGGCCAGCCGCCACAGCATGAAGAGTGTGACTTTCATCTCCAACATAGAGTTGACGGCGGGCAGCAGGTCTTCGAAGAACCCCTCCGGCACGCGGACGGTCTTGTGCCTGTCTGACGAAAATCCCACGAACGGTTTCATAACCTCGGTCTCATACTCATGCTCATACTCATACTCATGCTCATGCCCATACCTGTCTCAAATCTCTTGGGAAAAGCCATCTTATTTGGAATCGGCGTCATGAGGGTTCTTGTCTGTACACTTCCAGATCAGCGAATTTGGTGGTGCGGTTGAAGAAGCGCAATGGTATCGTGGCGAGCGGCCCGTTGCGGTGCTTGGCTATGTGCAGTTCGGCAATACCCTTTTTCTCGGTCTCCGGGTTGTACATCTCTTCGCGGTGGATGAACATGACGATGTCCGCGTCCTGCTCCAGACTGCCCGACTCGCGCAGGTCGGAGAGGATGGGCACATGGTTGGTGCGGCTCTCCACTGCCCTTGAGAGTTGGGCGCAGGCCAGCACTGGCACGTTCAGCTCGCGTGCCAGCATCTTAAGGCCCCGGCTTATCTCCGACACCTCTTGCACGCGGTTGACGTCTCGCCGGGGCGTGCCCTGCATGAGCTGCAAGTAATCAATGATGAGCAGGTCCACCCCCGTCTCGGCTTGCAGGCGGCGGGACTTAGAGCGCACCTCGTGTATAGACAAGCCAGCGCTGTCGTCTATGAAGATGGGCATCTGCGCCAGCCGGCCTATGGCATCGGACACCAGATGCCATTCGTCGTCGGTCAGGTAGCCGAGGCGCAACGACTGGCTGTCCACGCCGGTCTCCACGGCCAGCAGGCGTTGCACCAGTTGCTCGCGGCTCATCTCCAGCGAAAAGATCCCCACCTTGCGCCCCCGTAGCGCGGCGTTATGGGCGATGCCCAGTGCCAGCGAGGTTTTGCCCACGCCGGGCCGCGCCGCGAGGATGATGAGGTCGCTGCGTTGCAGGCCGCCCGTGGCCTCGTCCAGATCGTGGTAGCCGGTGGGCACGCCCACCACCGTGCCCGGACTGTGCTGGATGGCCTCGATGCGGTCGTAGTACTCGTTGAGCACCTGTTCGATCGAGGCGAAGTCGGTGTTGATGGTGCGCTGGGATACGTTGAACAATATCTGCTCAGCTTTGTCCAGCACCTGATCCACTTCGCTCTCTTCGGTGTAGCCGAGGGCTGCGATCTCACCTCCCGCCGATATGAGACGCCGCAGGATGGCGGTGCGCTCCACGATATGAGCGTAATATTCGATGTGCACGGCGGTGGGCGTGCGGTTGATCAGGCCGATCAGGTAGCTATAACCACCCACTTTGTCGAGCCTGCCTGTGCGCTCCAGTTCGGCGGCCAGCGTCACGGGGTCGGGCGGCTCGCGCCGTGCGTACAGGTCGAGCACCGCCTGATACACCCACCCGTGCACCTCACGGTAAAAGTCTTCGGGCCGCAGGAAGGGCGCGACCTTGATGATGGCATCCCTGTCTAGCAGAAGGGAGCCTAGCACTGCTTCCTCGGCGGCAAGGTCATAGGGTACAGGGCGCTCGACGCCTACGCCTGTAACATCGGTCGGTGCGATTGCCATGTGTCGGTTACCTCAATTTGTGAGACTCCCCAACGGCAGTCCATATCGCCTTATAGCTTATAGAGCGTTTGCCCGTGTTCAAGCTGTGTCCTGCCCCAGCTTTCAGTGTGTTCCGGTGCGTCCCGGTGCAGCAGTGTGGTGTGGACCTGAGCCTGAAGTCTGTTAGTCTATTCTATTACCCCTCATATTCCAGTATGAGGTTCTCCACAGATATGTGCAAATCCCCTGCAAATTCCCCCTTTAATCAACCCCTTCTCCCACGAGGGAGTTGATTAAAGGGAAAGGGGAATACGTGGGCGACCACCGGGCTTTTCGTATCCTTGCTATCTCGCCCTGTAAGGGGTACAATTAGGTATACTGGTGCAACAGTGCTGCGGGGCCGGCATGCTGTTGGCCCAATGGCCCTACAGGCTCCGCCGATATTCGGAGGTTTCCTTAAGTTATGGAGAAATCCACTTTCACGACCAAGAAAGGCCTTGCGCAGATGCTCAAGGGTGGGGTGATCATGGACGTGGTGACGCCGGAGCAGGCGCGCATCGCAGAGGACGCCGGGGCTGTGGCGGTAATGGCCCTCGAGAAGGTGCCCGCCGATATCCGCGCCGCAGGAGGCGTGGCCCGCATGGCCGACCCCGAGAACATCATCCGCATCATGGATGCGGTCACCATCCCGGTGATGGCTAAGTGCCGCATCGGCCATTTCATGGAAGCGCGCATTCTAGAGGCGATCGGCGTGGACTACATTGATGAGAGCGAGGTGCTCACCCCCGCCGACGAGCGCTTCCACATCAACAAGCACGAGTTCAAGGTACCCTTCGTGTGCGGTTGCCGCGACTTGGGCGAAGCCCTGCGTCGCATCGGTGAGGGTGCGGCCATGATCCGCACCAAAGGCGAAGCGGGCACCGGCAACGTGGTGGAGGCGGTGCGCCATATGCGCGCCGTGCAAGATGGCATCCGCCGCCTGCAAAGCCTGCCCCGTGAAGAGTTGATGACCGAGGCCAAAGAGCTGGGTGCACCCTATGAACTGGTAGTGTGGGTGGCCGAAAACGGCAAGCTGCCCGTGGTGAACTTCGCGGCGGGCGGGGTGGCAACCCCCGCGGATGCCGCCCTGATGATGGCGTTGGGCGCGGACGGCGTGTTCGTAGGCTCAGGCATATTCAAGTCGGGCGATCCAGAGCGGCGGGCCAGAGCCATCGTGCAGGCCGTCACCCACTGGCAGGACCCGCAGATTCTGGCCGAGGTCAGCCGCAATCTGGGCGAGCCCATGGTGGGCATCAATGTCACCACCCTTCGCGAAGAGGAATTGCTGTCGGTGCGTGGTTGGTGAGGAAGATGAAGATCGGCGTGTTGGCCCTGCAAGGGGCTTTCAAGGAGCATATAGAAGCCCTGCGAAAACTGGGCGTGGAGGCCGTGGAGGTGCGCCTGCCTGAGCAGTTGGAGGGGTTGGACGGGCTTATCATCCCCGGCGGGGAGAGCACGGCCATAGGGCGGCTGGCGAGGAAGTACGGCCTTGATGAGGCCATCCGGCGCTTCGCCCTTGAGCGTAAGCCCGTGTACGGCACCTGCGCGGGCATGATACTGCTATCGGCAGACGTGGGCCGCGACCAGCCACTGCTCGGTTTGATGAACGTCAGCGTGCAACGCAATGCCTTCGGCCGCCAACTCGACAGCTTCGAGACCCGGTTGGACATACCCGCTCTGGGCGACCAACCCTTCCCGGGGGTGTTCATCCGCGCCCCCAAGATAGAGCGCTTGGGTGAAGACGTGGAAGTGCTGGCGAGGTTGCCCGACGGCTCTCCGGTGGCGGCCCGTCAGCGCAACTTGCTGGTTACCGCTTTTCACCCCGAACTGACCGACGATCTGCGCTTCCACAGATACTTTCTGGCGATGGTAGAAGAGTATCGCAACCAGAGCTTGTCCGCGAGCATGGAACGTGGGTCGGTAGTTGGCGCTTAGAACCGTCAGTCGAGCGGTCGGGCGAAGCAGGTCGCCGGTCGCTCAATTCCGCATAAAATATATGGCAAGCATGCGCCACGCTAACCTACTCGACCTGTTGAGCATAGCCACAACACGCAAGCGGCAGCGAGTGTTACGCCTGAACCCGCCGTACACACTGGTGCAACCGAACGCCCTGATACGCGATCTGGTTCGCTCGCAGATACCTTTTAGGCCCCAATCCAGCTTTGTATATGTATGCGTGGAGCGAGGCGGTGTGCTGGGCTACGTGCAGGCGCGGTGCCGGTGGCGCAGGCGAGATGCGTGGGCCATCACCACCGTGGCGGTGATGGATAAAGCCCCGGCACGGGTGTGGGAAGAGTTGATAGAGGCTACCTGCCGGGCGGCCGGCGAGGCGGGGGTGACCCGCGTGTTCGTCAAGGTGCCTCACGACGAGCCGAGGCTGGCGTTGTTTCATCGTCTGGGCTTCACCAGATATGCCAACGAGACTATCTGGGGCAACCTGTATTTCTCATCGAGCGGCCCGTCGGACGAGCCACCCCGGGGCCCGCTCCGCCGCCAGCGCAATCAGCACGCATGGGACTTGATGCGCCTGTACGCCGCCGTGACCCCACCGGTGGTGCAACACGCCGAAGACCTCACCACGCGCCAGTGGCAAGCGGACCACATCCCCACGCTGTGGTTTCTGTCGGACGGTCTGCTCGAAAACTCCTATGTGTGGCCTGATGAGAGCGGCCAGAATCAAGGGCTGGGCGGCTACATACGCTTGCTCACCGGCCCCGCCGGGCACTGGATACACATGCTGTTTCGAAGCGACCCAGCCAACCGAGCCATCTGCCCATCAGCGATAGATTATGTGTTGTGGAAAGCCGCGCGCGTTGGTAGCAGACCTGTATATTGTGGCGTCAGGGAATATCAGGTGGAGATAGGCGGGTTGCTGGAGGAAAGGGGTTTCCACCCGTTGAGCGAACAAGCACTGCTCGTCAAATATCTGGCAGAACCGCTGAAAGAGCGCCAGCCCGCCCTTGTTCGCCTGCTGGTGCCCGAAGGCGGCGACATGGCCGCAGGCAGACTTCCGCGCTATTGATGCCGTTGGTGCCGTGGGGTGAGCTGGCACCGAGTTTGCAAGATAAAAGGCAAAGGCAAAGGCAAAGACAAAGGTTTCAACTTCCGGCTTGCAAGAGGCCGGGACCATGTAAAGGGGTGATATTAGCAGTGGTACACACCCGAAGGGACACAGAGCATACAGATATGACAGCAGAATATAAAGATAGAGCGCCCGTGCATGCGCCCGCGCAGGCCGGTGCGGAAGCGGGCACTCATACGGACAACCCGAATGAGGTGGTGCGCGAAGGCGGCGAGCACGTGCTCACCGACGATCTGGACGCCTTGCTGGCGGCCCTGCCCCCCCACATCGTCAAGCCCCTCAGAGCCTTCAACGACCGCAATAATCTGCTGGAGGTGGTGATGGATCTGGGGCGTAAGCCCGAAGCCCGTTACCGTGACGGCGAGCGCATCCTCAGCGAGGACGAGGTGACCAAGGCCGAAATTGACTACGTGATAAGCCGCATAGGCGAGTTTGGCGGGGATAACCGCGCGGGCATCGAGCGCACACTGCACCGTATCTCCTGCATCCGCAACCGCAGAGGCGAGGTGGTGGGGCTGACCTGCCGCATCGGGCGTGCGGTGTTCGGCACCATCAACATCATCAAAGATCTGGTGGAGACGGGCAAGAGCATATTGCTCGTTGGCCCGCCGGGCGTGGGCAAAACCACGCTGTTGCGCGAGTGCGCCAGAGTGCTGGCCGATGAGTTGGGCAAGCGTGTGGTGGTTGTAGACACGTCTAATGAGATAGCGGGCGATGGTGATATCCCCCACCCGTCCATCGGGCGTGCACGCCGCATGCAGGTGCCGGTGCCTGAGCGCCAGCACGCAGTGATGATTGAGGCTGTGGAAAATCACATGCCCGAAGTGATTATCATTGACGAGATAGGCACCGAACTGGAGGCGGCGGCCGCTCGCACCATCGCTGAACGCGGCGTACAGTTGGTTGGCACCGCGCACGGCACCAGCCTCGAAAACCTGATGCTCAACCCCACCTTGTCCGACCTGCTGGGCGGCATCCAGACGGTGACGCTGAGCGACGAAGAGGCGAGGCGGCGCGGCACCCAGAAGTCGGTGCTGGAGCGCAAGGCTCCCCCCACCTTCGACATCGTCGTGGAGATACTGGACCGCGAGCGGGTGGCCGTGCACCGAGACGTAGCCGAGGTGGTAGACTCGCTGTTGCGTGGCGAGATAATACCCCCTGAGATCAGGACTCGCCGTGCCGACGGCAGTATCCATGCCGAGATCGCGCATATCGGGCGTGTCAGGCGTGGGCGCGAGGGTAGCCCGCCCACCAGAAGGGATGGGCGCAGGGGCTACTTCGAAGCCGCCGTGGGCGGGTTGCCGAGCGCTCCCAGACGGCAGATGCCCTCTCTTCGCCCCGAGCGAATGTCCGGCACTGCACTGCACGGCCAGTACCGGGCTGAGTGGCCACGCCCTTTTGAGCGAGGGCGGCAGGAAGAAGGCGAGGTGAGGCCGACGCATGGCCACATGTACGAGGAGCACACCCCCACACCCGGTGAGGCCACCGGCTTACAGGAGCGCGACGAAACTGTAGCCGGCACGAGAGCCATGGGCGTGGCCGCGCGGGCCACAACCAGCAGGCCGCTGCGCGTCTACCCGTTTGGCGTGAACCGCGACAGGCTGGAGGATGCGATCAAACATTTGCGTGTGCCAGTAAGCATCGTGCGCAACATGGACGACGCCGATATCGTTATGACGCTCAAGAACTACTACCGCAAAAGCCCGCAGGCGCTGAGGGAAGCCGAAGACCGCCACTTGCCCGTATACGTGCTCAAGAGCAACACGCTGGCACAGGTGGAATCGGCTCTCGCCGGCATGTTTGATGTAAGCACCCCACCCGACCCGGTGACCGCCGCCCTCGAAGAGACCGAAGACGCGATCCACGAGGTGATGGAGACCGCGCGCCCTGTGGACCTTTCGCCGCAGGCTTCGCATATACGCAAGCTCCAGCACCAGATGGCCGAGCGCTACAACCTTGGCTCGGTCAGCCGTGGCAAAGAGCCGTTCAGACGGGTGAGGATTTTCAGGCAGGACTAGTGCTGCTTCATGGCACTTTGTGTGCGATACAAGCAGCACTTGGGGAGGGCACAGCTCTTTGCCAACATAACACCTTGACATCTTGCATGGATATGCACCGGGCAGACAGCAGGCGGCTTGACATCAGCCGGTCTCATCCTCTAACATGGCGGCGTGGACAGCGTGCGCTTTGAGGGCCGGGCACAGCGGTAGAACGGCGATGGAAGGCGATAGGGGGCGATGGAGGTGGTGGTCTACCACTTCTGCCGATCCTATTTGCGCCTGTTGACACCCATGCCTCAGATGCGGGGGCCTCGACCACGAGGACCACGAGGTCGAACTTGCGGTAGGGGTGCGGCCATCCCATCCACGGGTCCATACAGCACGGTCCATGGTGGAAGGTTATGAAAGCTATTGTTGCTGTAGTGCAGGGCGAAGACACCGTCAGGTTGGGCAATGCGCTCCGTGACAAGGGTATCCGCTTCGTCACTATTGACAGCACGGGCGGCTTCCTGCGTGAACGCAACACTACCTTCCTGATCGCCATCCCTGATGAGCAGGTCGAATTCGTGCTGGACATCATCAAGGCCAACTGCCAGACACGCTCCGAGTATGTGTCATCCTATCCATCGGCTTTTGACCCCACCGAATTCTACATGCCCCGTCCCATAGAAGTGCAGGTGGGTGGGGCTTCGGTATGGATAGTGGACGTGGAGCGGTTTGAGCCGTTGTAGTTTTCAGGAGGCACAGCGTGCAGTGCGGCACATCACACCCCGCAACACAACATGGGACAGGGCGATACGCGCTGTCGGTGAGAGAGCCGGGCAGCGCAACCACCACACACGCCACCGACTACATGCCGAGGACAACTGACTGATGGAAGCTTTTCTTGATTGGGCGAGCAGGGTATTGCCGTTTGTGCTGGCCTGTGTAGCCTCTTACCTGCTGGCCCTTTATTTTGCCACCATTATATGGACGTTTCGCGACATTACTGCCCGTACTCGCGATATATTCACAATAGCCATGGCCATGGTGCTTGCGGTGCTTGTGCCTTTTGCCGGGTTGCTCCTCTACCTAATCCTGCGTCCTAAAGAAACCCTTTCCGAAGCTTATGAGCGCGCTCTAGAAGAGGAATACCTGCTTCAGGACATAGAGGACGCCGAAATCTGCCCTTCTTGCAAGCGCAGGGTGATGGCCGACTTTGTGTACTGCCCGCACTGTCGCACGAAACTGCGCGACGAGTGCGAGAACTGTGGTCGTCCCATCAATGTGCGTTGGGCTGCCTGCCCCTATTGTGGCAAGCAGTAGCAGTAGCAGTAGCAATGGCTCACAGCGGCTCCACACCCCTTATACGGATCATAAATACCGGGGGTGCAGGGGTGCTCCCCTGCCAGCGGGTACCCTCTGGATGAGGGGTGTCTCTCACTTCCCAATAGGTTATAGCCTTTCTATGAAGGATTGGCATTAGCTCTAGAACGGAGCGTGGGCGCCCTGCCCACAAATGGCCCAAAGACCGGGTTGGGCATGGTTATTGGGTATGGGTATGGGCATGCCGCCTGCGCTCCGGAAACTGGCCCTTGGTATTACCACCTTGGGAAGGTCTCTTCCGCCTCGGCCCGCAGGCGCACGTAGCTCTCGTAGCGAGAACGGTAGATATGGCCTTGCTGCACGGCTTCGCGCACGGCGCATCCCGGCTCGGCGATGTGGGCGCAATCGTTGAAGCGGCACTGGCCGATGTATGACCGGAACTCGGGGAAGCATTCGGGCAGTTCTTCAGGGGGTACCATCCACAGGCCGACCTCTCGTAGGCCCGCAGTGTCCGCAACTGTTATGTCGCCGGGCAACTTTATCAGGTAACCGCCCACGGTGGTGTGGCGGCCCCTGCCATAGGCCTGACTTACCTGCCCCACCTTGAGGTTGAGGCCCGGGAAGAGCGCATTGAGCAAACTGGACTTGCCCACCCCCGACGGCCCGACGAACACCGACTCTTTGCCCTTTAACGCCGAGCGCAGTTCTTCCAACCCCTCGCCGGTGTACACGCTGGTGAAATGCACCGGATAGCCGGCTGTGATATACGGTTCGAATATCGGCTCGATGGCTTTGCGGTCAACGAGGTCCATTTTGTTGACCACGATATGCGCATCCAGTTCGTTGGCCTCGGCTACTACCAGAAACCTATCGAGCATACCGGGCACCGGATCGGGCTGGGCCGCCGCAAATACCACAATGACCTGATCTATGTTGGCGATCAGCACTTGACGGCGAGCAGTGGTGCCCGGCTGGCGGCGAGCCAGCACGCTCTTGCGGGGCAGGACTTCAACGATAACATACTGGCCGCCCCGCTTTTCCAGCCTCACCCAGTCGCCCACGGCGGGCGGCTCAGCCTTAAAGAGCTTGCCCCTGATGGGCGATTGTACGGTTTGTCCGTCGAACTGCACGGTGGCAACATCCGCGTACAGGCGGATCACCCTTGCGGTGAGTGCAGAAGAGTGAGACATCGGCAAGATTATAGGCCGGGCACCTGCCTGCGTCAAGTGATCTGCGATCTGCCGCCGAGGTCACGGCGGGTTACCCAACTAATGGTGCAGGTTTACGGGGCGCAGGCGGGGACGCCTGCACCGAACTACGCTGGCTGTTCGATAGTACCGCCGCCGAGCACCTCATCCCCCACATACACCACAGCAGACTGGCCGGGGGTGATGGCCCGTTGTGGGGTATCGAAATCCACACGCATACGGTTGCCGGGCAAGGGCGTGACCGTTGCGGGCACTTCGGGGGCGCGGTAGCGGATCTTGACGTTGGCGCGGAAAGGCTCGGCGGGCGTCTGGCGGGATACCCAGTGCACATCGCTTGCCGTAAGGCCGGGCGAGAGGAGTTCCTCCTGAGTGCCAACCACCACCACGTTGTCGGCGGGGCGCAGGGCAACCACATAGTGTGGCTGTGTGCCCAGCGCGCCCAGACCCTTGCGCTGGCCTATGGTGTAGTGGGGCACGCCCGTGTGCTGGCCCACGGGGTTGCCTTGTGTGTCCACCATGACGCCCGGTCTAGCCAGACCCGGGGCGGCCTTGTCGAGGAAGGAGCGGTAGTCATTGTTGGGGATGAAGCATATCTCCTGACTGTCGGGCTTGTCAGCGGTGACCAACCCGCGCTGCGCGGCCAGTTCGCGCACCTGTGCCTTGGTGAGGTCGCCCAGAGGGAACAGCAGCCTGCTCAGTTCGTCCTGCCCCAGATGGTAAAGCACATATGACTGGTCTTTGGACGGGTCGAGCGCCTTGCGCAGGCGATAGGTGCTCGACCGCTCGTCGAAGGTGACGCGCGCGTAGTGGCCGGTAGCCAGATAGTCGGCCTCGAGTTGAGAGGCCTTTCTGAGCAGGGCATCGAACTTAACGTAGCGGTTGCACATCAGGCAGGGGTATGGGGTGCGGCCCCTGCTGTACTCTTCGATGAAGTTGTCAATGACGGTCTTGCGGAAGTCGCCTTCGAAGTCCAGCACGTAGAAGGGGATGCCCAGTTCATAGCACACCATGCGTGCGTCGTCCACATCATCCGCCGAACAGCACCCTTTGTTCAGCCTGCCGGAGGCGCCGGCCGCGCGGCTCTGTGCGTACAGGTGGTGCAGGCGCATATGAACGCCTATCACGTCGTACCCGCGCTCAAGCAACAGAGCCGCAGTGAACGAGCTGTCCACGCCGCCGCTCATAGCTACGACCACTCTTTTCTTGTGTGTGTTGTCTACCATCTATCTTCTATCTTCTATCTTCCTAGCTTCCTTCGGACGTATACGGTTAAGTATACCAGATTTCGGCATGCTGTGCTCTGATGCTGCTTCATGGCACTTTATGCCACTTTGTGTGCAATAAAGGAGGGGCTTGGGGGCGCAGCCATCCCCGGCCTTCCCCCATATGGTGCATGAATATGCGCTGGGGTTGCGTGGGCATGGGCATGCCCTGGACAATCGAGGCGGGGTCGAGTGCGTTTACGGAAGTAGATAGTAACGGATTGGCCGTCTGCAAATTGTGTCGTGCCGGGCGAGCATATCGGCAAACTGTGCTTCTACGACCGGCGTGATTAGGTATATATTGTCGCACAAATGTGGCATCGAGTCCGGCTGTCTCAGGCGACTGAGCACGCCACCAAAATAAAGCGGTGGACGGCTATCGTTTGGGTCAAGGGGCGGGGTGTGCCCCTCGCTCAGGTTCACGAATCTGTACGCGCCATCCAATTCGAGGCGATAAGCGCCCGCGAAAATAACCTCACCTTCCACATAGGCGCTGTCGTCGTCCACAAGGGCCACGCCCGCGCCCGGCACAACTTCGGGCAGGCGGTCTTTGAGCAGGGCCGTGACCTGTGCTTCTCGGGTAGGTGATGGCCGCACGGTGTAATCTACCCAAGTAGACAGGCCTGTCACAGCGATTAGGATGAGAGGGGCTGTAGCCGCCACATACCGGGATAAGCCTAGCCTCTCCTTCCCCGGCCACCACCTAGCTATGTGTGCCGCCAGCAAGTGCACCACCCATATATAACCGCACGCCGTGATAATCATGAGCAGGGGCAGGGAGAAGATCAGCCTGCCCACGTGCACGCGCGAGGTGAGCAGGATAGGCAGGCTAAGACCGAAGAACATGATCAGGAGTGTCTGCTCTTGCAGGCTGTGTAGCCTGCGGCGCAATGCGCGCCACAGCACCAATCCAAGCCCCACGATGAAGAACGGCACCAGCACCCCCACATACAGCCTGCCATGCGCGTTCCAGTGGTCGGTGATGGTGGGACGGGTGTCCACATTGAGCAACAGTCTGGCATAATCTCCGGCGTTCTGGGCAATGAGCCTGAGCATCAGGTCTGTGGGTGTGCCCGGCAGCTTGCCCTGTTGTATCTGCTGCTGTTCCTCCGGACTGAGCCGGATGTAGTCGGCGTAAGCGCGCGGGTCGGTGTTGAGGGCGGCCACCTGCTCTCCACGTGCGTAATAATAGCTGTTGATAATGCCGGCGAAGTCGGGCTTTGCGTTGTAGAAGAGCACGCTGACGGCCAAGGGCAGGAACAGGGCAGTCACCGCCAACCCGGCCAGCAGAGCTTTGCGCCGGCCCCGACGCACAGCCAACTGCATGCTTATGAGCAGCAGGCTCAGGGGCCACAGGAAGCGAACAGGGGCATAGCCGTAAGCGCCCACCAACAGCAGGCATTGCAGGGCCGCTAGCCACCGAGGGTTGTCCGGCCGGCTCAGGTAGCGCACGAGCACATAGATGCCGGCCAGCGCAGGCACCAGCGAGATGCCCACCAGCGTGGCCGAGCGCCCGTAGAGCAGGAAGGATGGCGTCAGCGCCAGCAACACCGCCGCCAGCACACCCTGCCGGTGCCCTGCCAGTTGCCTGCCCACCAGCCAGCACAGCGGCACGGCCAGTGCGGCCACCAGCGCCACGCTCACGCGCATGGAGGTGAGGCTCACCCCACCCGCCTGAAAACCCAGCCACACCGGCAGGGCTACCAGCGGGGATTGCCCGCTGTCGGTCATCAGCCCTTCGGTCAGGCGAAAGATGTCCGGAGAAGGGCGGTCCCAGAACTTAAAGAAACGCCATGCCGTGTAGGTCTCCCAGTTGTACGCGTAGGGAGGCCAGTCGCCGATCCGATAGAGCAGCACAGCCGCCGACAGCAGATAGAGACCCACACCTGTCAGGTGGTCGCTCCACGCGGCGGCCATGGCTTGCACTTTGTTCCATATAACCGCGCCTGCGGGCCCGGCAGAGGCCACCATCTTTCCGGGGTTGGGCGTTGGTGTTGATACAGGTTTGGTCTCGTTCATGGGCGTTGGGTTCGTCGCTTGATGACACCCATATTATGCCACGTAACGCCCCGCATCGTAACCCTCACCCCCCACTCTCTCCCCTTCCCCGGATAGGAGGGGCTTGGGGAGTGCATAGCCCTCCCGGCTCTCTCCTTTCCCCCAAACATCGTGCATGAACGTGCGGCAGTTATGACCGGATGTCAGCCACGCGCCTTGACAAAGTGCGATAAGATTGATTACAATGCGCTGTTACCGTGCCATTTCCGACGGCATGAATTGACCCATTCCTGAAGCCAGATCCTAAGAAGCAAACCGCGACCTGATAACACCCTGAAAGTGAGGGCATCTCTATGATAGAGGTGGAGCACCTGACTAAGTATTACGGTGCCTTTCCCGCCCTGCGCGACATAACATTCAGCGTCGAAAAGGGCGAAATACTGGGCTTTCTCGGACCGAACGGTGCGGGCAAAACCACCACAATGCGTATCATCACAGGATACATCCCTCCCACTTCAGGCACCGTTCGGGTGGCAGGTTTCGACGTCGTAGAAAAATCTCTGGAAGCCCGCCAGCGGCTGGGCTACCTGCCCGAAAGCGTTCCCCTGTACACGGAGCTTACCGTATTCGAATACTTAGACTTCAAAGGTCGCATCTGCGGCATGCACAACGTGCGTGAGCGCAAAGCGCGTATCTACGAGGTCATGGACCAACTCAATATCGGTGATGTGGCGGGCAAAGTGATCGGCACCCTGTCCAGAGGCTACCGCCAGCGTGTGGGTCTGGCACAGGCCATCCTGCACAACCCTGAAGTGCTCATACTGGACGAGCCGACCGTGGGCCTCGACCCCATGCAGATCACCGAGGTGCGCGCCCTGATCAAAGAGCTGGGCCGCAACCACACCATTATCCTCAGCACCCACCTCTTGCCCGAAGTGAGCATGGTGTGCGATCGGGTAATCATCATAAACCGCGGGCGGTTGGTGGCGCTGGACACGCCCATCCATCTTGCGGAAGGAGTGGCGGCCAGTCAGGCAATACAGCTCGAAATCGGGGGCGAGCCTAAAGAAGTGCTAAAGGTGCTGCGCTCGGTCGGTGGGGTGACATCGGCCAGAGTGGTGCCCCAGCAAACCGGCACACAGATCGCCTACGGTCTAACAGCAGAGCGCGAGATCACCCTGCCCGTGTCCGAAGAGGTGCTCCCCGCTGGGGTGCACACATACCACATTGACGGCCAGCCGGGCGCCGACCTGCGCCCCAGACTTGCGGCAGCCATCGTGGGCGCAGGCTACGAATTACTCGAACTCAAGAGCGTGCGCCCCACTCTGGAAGACGTGTTCATCAGCGTCATCTCTCGCGAAGAGGAGTTGGCCGCCGAAGAGGAAGAAGAGGAACTGCTGGCCGCCGAGCCATCGGCGGCTGTAGAAGAGGAATTTGAGGCGGAGGAAGAAGTGACCACGGCTCCTGTACGCACCCGAATATCAACCAGACGGAGGGTACGTAAGTGAGGAATACGTTGTACATCGCAGCTAAAGAACTGCGCTCCTATTTCGTCACACCCATAGCCTATGTGATAGTGGCTTTCTGGCTGGTGGGCACAGGCTTCTTCTTCTGGTTGTCGGTGACTTTCAACGACCCCAGCCTGCGCAACGTGTTCGGGGTGATCATCGTGTTGCTGCTGTTGATAGCGCCCGCACTGACCATGCGCTTGCTGGCGGAAGAGGCACGCACCGGCACGTTGGAACTGTTGCTCACCTCGCCGGTACAGGACTGGGCAGTGGTGCTCGGCAAATTTCTGGGTGCCCTTGCCCTGTACATGAGCATGATCGGCCTCACCCTGTTCTACCCGCTGATCATCGTCATCTTTCGTGGGAACCCCGACTGGGGGCCTGTATGGAGCGGCTATATAGGGCTGGTACTCGTGGGGATGGCCTTCCTGTCGGTGGGGCTGTTTGCTTCGGCCCTTACCTCTAACCAGATGGTTTCGGCGGTGATCGGCTTTGTGATCCTGCTGGTGCTGTTCATCATAGGTCAGGTGGCCGGCAACGTTGGGGCAGGTGTGAGCGACTTCCTCGCTAAGCTGTCCCTCAGCGACCGGTTCGACTCGTTCCCCAGAGGCATCATTGACCTGAAGGATGTGGTGTTTTACCTGTCATTTACGGCGGCGGTGCTGTTCATAACGGTGCAGGTGCTGGAGGCAAGGAGGTATCGGGCATGAACGTCCGTCGCACAAATTCCACCAAGGCTCTCATATCCACGATAGCTGGGTTCTCGGCGCTGGGCTTTTTCATCATGGCGCTGGTCTACTGGGCGGTGCTTGCCACCCCCACGTTCAGCTTCAATATCTCGCAATGGGACTGGACCCTGCGCACTCTGGTGATCGCCACCATCATCAGCTTCAGCATATTCCTGCTGGTCTCGCCTGAGGCCATAGGGCAGGCCGCAACAAGGCGCTCCACGCGTCTCACCGCCAACGCCTTCGTGGCCTCGCTCATCGCAGTAGCCATCGCAATCGTGGTAAACGTAATCGTGGAGGGCGTGCCCACAGCGCGGGCCGACCTCACCGCCGACCAGCAGTTCACCCTATCCGAGCAAACCAAGAAAGTGCTGCGCAGTCTGGACGAACAGAACCGCAGTGTCAACGTTCTGGTGTTCGCCAATCCCACCAGTGCCCAGAGCAGGCAGGAAGCGGAAGATTTGCTGAAGGAGTACCGCGCCCACACCTCGCGCCTGTCCTATGAATTCGTGGACGCCATCAGGGAAAGAGCACGGGCTGCCCAGTACGGCGTCAACCGTCTGGACGTTGCGGTGTTCGTGGAAGGCACCAAGCGCGAAATCGCCAACAGCTACACCGAGCGCGAGTTCACCAGCGCGCTGGTGCGCCTCGGTCAGACCAAGCCCAAGCGGGTGGCCTTCCTGACCGGGCACGGTGAACGGGACCCCAATGGGTTCGACCAGTTCGCTTACGGTCAGGTAAGGCAGTCCTTGCAGGACAATAACTACGTAACATTGTCGTGGAGCCTCGTGACATCGCCCACGCTGACGCTGGAGCAGGCCGATGTGATAGTTATAGCGGCCCCCATGCGCCCCTACACCGACAAAGAGCTCCAAGCCGTAAAATCATACCTTGAAAACGGAGGGCACGCCTTGATCCTGCTCGATCCGGCTATGCCCGCAAACGTGCTCCAGCAGATGGCCAACCTGCTCGCCCCATACGGCGTGGTGCCTGTGCATGGTGCCGTGGTGGACCTCAACAGCAACCTCAGCCCACAGGAGCCTACCTTCCTTTACGTCACGACCTACCCCGGCTCGGAGATAACCACCGACTTCTCGCAGAACAACCTGCCCACCGGCTTCCCTCTCTCCTTGGGCTTGAATATCTCCACTACAGTAACCACCTACACGATAAGCCCGGTGGTGCGTACTTCTACGGGCATACCTCAGAGCTGGCTGGAGACCGAGCCTAACAGTCAGGTGTGGCAGTACACCGAGGGCAAAGACGTGGCCGGGCCGGTAAATATCGCGGTGAGCATCGCCCCGGCGGATGCGTCCACTCCGGTCACCGATACCACCAAGCCCCGGACCCGCATTGTGGTGTTCGGCGATGCCGATTTCGCCGCCAACCTGTTTGTGTCCGAGCAATTCCCCCTCCTGAACACAGACCTGTTTGGCAATGCGGTGTCGTGGCTGGCCGGAGCCAACGAACTGGTGTCCATCCGACCCAAGGACCCCGGCACACCGCGCACTATCAGTCTCAGCACCGGCGAGCGCGGCATGGTGTTCGTTACCACGGTGCTGGGCCTACCCCTACTCGTACTGCTCATCGGAGCTTACAACTGGTGGAGGCGCAGGTAGCAGATGGAACGCTACAGAACAACGCTTATTCTGCTGGCGGTGTTGGTAGTTCTGGGGGCGCTGGCATTCTTCTTGAACAACCAAAGCACAGCCACCAATGTTACACCCACACCCGAACCCACACAATACGTGTGGCGAGATGACAACCAAGTGATAGGCATTGACGTGCTGAGCGGTACCCAGAAGGTGGCGCTTCGCAAGAACGTCACAACCACTATCTGGTCTATCATCGAGCCGGTGCAGGCAGAAGCCGATGGCTTCGCGGTGGGTAGTGTGGCGGACCGGCTCAAGGAACTGGAGGCCACGGCCATCATCAGCAATGTAACCGACCTGAGCCAGTACGAACTGGCCGCGCCGGGTCTGACTGTAACGGCTACTTTCAGCGATACCCAGAACACCCGGCGCACCATCCAGATAGGGGGCACTACGATTGATGGCGCGGGCTATTATGCGAAACAACCCGACTCCAATGTCGTGTACGTGGTGAGCAACGCACTGATCGAGCCGCTGAAGAGTTGGCTCACCACACCGCCTGAAAGGCAACCGACGCCCACGCCATTGCCGCAGGCCACCATCGTGCCACCCCCGACCAACACGCCGCTGGGTGCGGGTACACCTACAGGGGCCACGACGACCACGCCGGTCACTGGCACCGTCACTATCACGAGCACGGCCATAGTCACTGGCACAACAACCGTCACGGGCACAGCCACGCCGGGCACCCCTGCCACAAACACAACGCCGACCGGCACGCCGTGAGGTGCACACGAGCAACTATGTCATGTGGTTGAAGGGGTGGGGGTATTCTCCAATTCTCCCCACCCCACCCCACCCCACCCACTGCTCATAGCAATGCTATGGACAGTGGGTTATGCGGTGCCTACAGCTTTGGCTATGCGCTTTTGGAACCGGCCCTGCCCCTGCCCCTGCTCCTGCTCATGCACGTGCAGTAAAGTAAACGAGCTGAAGCCCAACCGGCATCGGGAGGACATGGATGCGGGCGGGACGCCTGCGCTCCGTACACCGCATGGCTGCCCGGCCAAGGCCTTATGCCAATTCACCATGAAAAGGCTATAAATCTGAGGGGATGGGAAACCGGGTTATACCCCTTCACCCCGGGACTATCCGCCCGCGGAAACGCGCCCACTGCCCGACCACTAAGTCCCAACCCGCGACGTTCGCGCTCCTGATCCTGTATGCGGTCGTCGAAGGGTCAGCTCTGCCGACGGCGCGACTGGTCGTACAACAGATACACGCCAAGCGCGATAAGCGCCACAGGCCACAGTTTGCCGATTATCCACGCCTCAGATATGCTGGACACGATCAGAATGCCCCCCGGGATGAGCGACCACCAGTGCCGGCGCTCCAACAGCCATATCAGGCAGAAGCCGAGGCCCAGTGTGAAAGCGCTCAGGTCGCCCATGCCCCACAGCCTCAGGAACTCGAGGTTCTCCAGAGCCTCGCCCACACCTATGCCGAGCAGTATCGCGCCGGGGATCAGAAAGCCTATGCGATAGCCTGCTCTGGTGTTGAAGTAAGCATACATGAGCAGCCCGCCCACCAGCGGGGGTATAAGGTTGCCTATATTTTGAAAGATGGCGAGCTGTTGCAGCAGGAAGATCAGGCCCCCGCCTATCAGAATGATGCCCAGTATCGTCCGGTCGCGGTAACGGCGGTTCACGACCGCACCCGCCTGTGTGGGTGGTGTGTGGGTAGCGCCGGGGGGCGAGTATGGGGAAGACGCTGAAGAAGACACGGGCGCATATGCCTGCCCGGCATAGGGGTTGTGGTACGCGCCCTGTGTCGACCCCTGCTGCCCTGCCGGGGTTGAGGCCGGCGCGGACTGTGTGCTGCCGGGGCCTTGCTCCTGCCGGGGCGGCAAGTATCGCGTGGCGTTGGGGTCAATGCCATATGGTGGCGTATCGCCACTATCCGGTGTATACGAAGCCATATTGCCTCCCTGTTATCACGGCTGTGCTTATCGCTTATACGTTACACCAGCTCTTTTTGAAAGGCTGTAAAAAGGAGCGAATACTATCGGAGGACGCATATACCCGCCGGCAGGGGTGCTCCCCTGCCCCCCGATATTTATCGCATGACGATTTGGCATTACGTGTTAGCACTCATAATCTTCACAACCCATGTACGCACAATGCAGGCTGTGAGTTGCAGTTTGGTTTGAGATTGCAGGTCGCTAGTCTGCTTATTTCTGGTACAGTCTGTGGGCTTCGATGTAGTGGCGCACCGCTTCGGGCACGCGGTAGCGTATAGAGCGGCCTTCGGCCACCCGGCGGCGCAGGTCTCTGGACGATATCTGGATCAGGGGCGCATCCACCCAGTCTATGGCGTTGGACAGTGGGGGCAGTTGGGCTTGCAGCAGGTCCATGTCCGGCTCGACGCCGGGCCGGCGCGCCACGGCCAGCCGCGTGAGCGCAAGGATGCGCTCTGGGTCGCGCCACTGCGGGAATGTGGACAGCGAATCGCTGCCCAGTATGAACCACATCTGCACCTCGTCCGGCTCGCCCCACTGCCGGCGCAGGTGCTCCATCGTGTCCACCGTGTAAGATGGGCCGGGGCGGTCCAAGTCCACGCGCGACACGGCAAAGTAGGGGTTGCCTTCCACAGCCAGATACAGCATAGCCAGCCGGTGGGAGGCCGAGGCTACAGGCTTATCGGGTTTGAGGGGTTGGGCGGCCACCGGCACGAACAGCACCAGATCGAGGTGCAGGGCCTCGCGCACCGTGTCGGCCACGATGAGGTGGGCCATGTGCACTGGGTCGAACGACCCGCCCATCACGCCCAGCCGCCGTACTGTAACAGCCATAGAAAAAATACCCCCTTCAAGGTTGAGGGTCGAGGGCCGGCAACCGGGGCGACCTCAACCCTGCACCGTCACGTCGGCGTCCGAAAACCGGGTGCGCAGGGCTTCCACCACCTGAGAGGTGACCTGAGCGCGTGCAGTGGCCGGCACCCAGAACTCCAACCGTAAATTAGCAACGCCATCCTTCACACTTTCCAGCGCCACCACGGGGGCCGGTGTGTGCGCTATGTCCTCGAAGTTCCTGAGCAGTTCGTTTATCTGCTGGCCGGTGCCGGTCACACTGCCCTGCCTGATGCCCACCACCAGCACCTGACGCCTGAGCTTGAACGCCGAGCGGTTGGTCACTACCTCAGTGAGCACCGTGTTGTTGGGTACCACTACCTGCAAGTTGTCGTCGGTGCGCAGGATGGTGGTACGCAGTTCTATGCCCTCCACCGTGCCCGTCACTTCCTTGACGGTGATGCGGTCGCCGATGCGGAAGGGCTGTTCCATCAAAATGTAGGTGCCTGCGATCACGTTTTTAAGCAGGTCCTGCATGGACAGGGAGATCGCCAGCCCGGCCACTCCCAGCACCGTGACGATGGCCGCAGGCTCCACCCCGAATATGGGCAGGATGGTCAGCACGCCCAGCGCCACGATCGCCACCTGCAAGATGTTGCCTATCAGGTTTGCAAGGTTCAGGCTGACCCGTGCCCGGCTGAAGAAGCGGATAGCCCATATCTTGGCGAAGCGGGCCAACGTCAACGCCACCACCAGCACCAGCATGGCGCGTATCACGTTCAGCAGGCCCTGAACCACGGGGTCGTTGAAATCGAGGGTGGGGATCAGCATTGCATCGCGTCCGTTTTGATCTTCCGGTTCACATGCCGATGTAGCGGGCCACCAGACTGCGCGCCTGCACCACGTCCTGCGTGCCCTTGACTATCACGCGCCCATCGGGGAAGATAGTGAGTTCGTGGCGTCCATCGTCATCGCGTGGGCGCAGGCGGATCAGGTAGTCGCCGACCAGCATATCTCCTACTCCCCCGGCGCGCAGGCGCTCGCCCAGCGCGGTCAGGTCCACCCCTACCTCACTCTCTACATTGGACAGGCGCACCTGCACGGCGTCGCGCCCGCACAACCTCGCGGCGTCGCGACCCCACGCCTCGCCTCTGAGGAAATCCAGCCTGTGCTGGCCGCACGCCGGGCACAGGGGGTTGCGGGGCACCTCGATGCGGTCCCACGTGCCCGCCCACAGGTCGGCTGTGAGTATGCCCTGCGTGGCATTTGGCCGCCCGCCCACCAGCAGTTTGATTGCCTCGGCGACAGCGATGGAGGCGATGGCGTGGGCCGCAGAACCCAGCACGCCCGCCACGTCGCACGTCTCGACACTGCCCGCAGGTGGGGGGTCAGGGAACAGGCAGCGCAGGCAGGCCGTATCGCCCGGCACCACCGGCATGACCACCCCGCTCGTGCCTATCACTGCCGAGTATACCCACGGCACGCCCAGTTCGATGGAGAGGTCGTTGAGCAGGTAGCGCGTTTGCAGGTTGTCGGTGCCGTCCAGCACCAACATCAGCGCCGGTCCGCGAGCGTCGGAGGGGGCAAGCAGGTCGAGGGCGTTTTCAGGGGTGAGGTCGGCCACGCACGGCTCGACCGCCACGTCCGAGTTGATGGCCTCGATGTGGCGGGCGGCAGCCACAGCCTTGGGCAGGCCCTCACGCACGTCGGCCTCGGTGTACAGCGACTGGCGCTGGAGGTTGTGCAGTTCTAGGTAATCGCGGTCAATCAGGCGCAGGGTGCCCACGCCCGCCCGCGCCAGCAGTTCGGCCATCACCGAGCCGAGCGCCCCCACGCCCACTACCACTACACGGGCCGAGCGCAGTTTCTCCTGCCCCTCGTGGCCTATCGCAGGCAGGACGACCTGCCGGGAGTACCGAGACTCCCCACCCTCTTCCACTACCTTTTCAGAGAAGCCGAACATCACCTTACCTTACGAGCGCGGCTTCGATGGCCTGTTGCAGGGTGGCGACCGACAGGCCTCTCAACCCATCGGGCAGGCGGGGCTTGCGGCCGGTAGGGGGGTAGATGGCGCGTTTGAAGCCCAGCTTGGCGGCCTCGGACAGGCGGCGCTCCAATTGCCCCACGCTACGCAGTTCGCCCGACAGGCCCACCTCGCCGATCAGCACGCATTCGGGGTCCACCCGCACGTCACGGAAAGACGAAGCTATGGCCGCGGCCACCGCAAGGTCCACCGCTGGCTCGGATATCTTCAGCCCACCCACGATGTTCACGTAGATGTCCTGATTGGACAGGCCCATGCCCACCCGCTTTGTGATCACCGCCGTAAGCAACAGCAGGCGGTTGAGGTCTATGCCGTTGGCGGTGCGGCGCGGCAGGCCCAGTGCAGTGGGCGAGGTGAGCGCCTGCACCTCCACGAGGATAGGGCGGGTGCCTTCGAGAGTCACGGCGATGGCGGTGCCCGGCGAATCAGGGGTGCGCTCGGCGAGGAAGGCCGCCGAGGGGTTGCCCACCTCCACCATGCCTTCACTGCCCATCTCGAACACGCCCACCTCGTTGGTGGAGCCAAAGCGGTTCTTCACCCCCCTCAGCAGGCGGTACTGGTGGAAGCGGTCGCCTTCCAGATAGAGCACAGCGTCCACCATGTGCTCCAGCACGCGCGGGCCGGCGATGGCCCCTTCCTTGGTGACGTGGCCCACCAGCACAATGGGGATGCCGCGCGTCTTAGCCACGCGCATCAGGCGGGCGGCGCACTCGCGCACCTGACTGACCGACCCCGCCGCCGAACTCAGTTCGGGCAGGTACATGGTCTGTATCGAGTCGATGATCACCAACTGCGGGTCGAGCGCCTCGATCTGGGGCAGGATGGCTTCGAGGTCGGTCTCGGACAGGAGCAGTAAGCGGTCGGGGTTGATGCCCAGACGCTGGGCGCGCAGTTTTATCTGCTGGGGGCTTTCCTCGCCCGACACGTACAATACCGATTTATCGCCCCATAGGGCTAGCTCGGCCCCCACTTGCAGGAGGAGGGTGCTCTTGCCTATGCCGGGGTCCCCGCCTATGAGCACAAGGGAACCGGGCACGATGCCCCCGCCCAGCACGCGGTTGAACTCTTCGCCGGGGGCTTTGATGCGTGCGAAGTCCTCGCTTTTAACCTGAGAGAGAGGCACGGGGTGGGTGGCCGTGCCGCCCATGCCACTGCCATCGGGCCTGCCGTAGGCGGTTTGCGAAGGCGAGGGCGCTACCACGGTTTCGACGAAGGTGTTCCATTGGCCGCAGTCCGGGCAGCGGCCCGTCCATTTAGGCTGTTCGCTGCCGCACTGCTGACACACGAACACTGTGCGTGTTTTAGATTTCGGTGGCATGCAGGCTCTTTCTAGAGCAGATGAACATCTTTTCCGCTCGTTCTGCTTGTACTTAAAGTATACCACGACGTGCCGAGAAGCGCCTGCTGTGAGAGGGCCTGAGGCACATCGGCGAAACCCCTATACCCACACCACAAACCCCACATCGCTTCGTGCAGAAGGAGGGGTAAGACCTTGCCCTCCCGCCCCACCCCAGACCTCCGCCCTCTCTTCTTTGGCCCGGGCCACCGGCACATGTGGATATGCGCACCCCCCAAGCCGCTACCGGCTACAATAGCCTACGCTATAACAGTGCAGTAGCTTGCCCACCTGATGTGTACCGGAGGGTGACATGACGTTCAACTGGCGATTGGCGGGATTGCTCATCTGCGAAGCGGCAGGGCTGGGGGCGCTGGCTCTGCTGGTCAGCTATTTACCGGCACTTAACCCTGCCGATATGTGGTCTCCGAACAATTTAGTGGCATATGGATTATTGTTTGCAGGGCCACTGTTGGTGTTCCTACCTCTCAGCCTCGTTCTGCGGTTGGGACCGGTGTGGCTGTTGGGAGCGGGGTCTTGGGCACTGCTGGGTTATGTGCTCATTTTCGTGCCCGCCCCCGATCGGGATAGCGCCGATTTTCTCACCTACGTGGCCTTGCTGGCGCTCATCTTCGCGGCCCTGACATCGTTGCTGGCTCTGCCGATGGGCTTGCTCGGCAAAAGATTGTTGCCCATCGCCGGTCCGGCGGAGGTCATGCGCGCCCTGCGGCAGGGCGGCCTGCTGGCGCTGTTCGTGGTCGGCCTGCTGGCTATGTCCCCCCTCGGACTGCTCAACTGGCTTAATGCGTTTCTGCTGTTCACCATAGTTGCCCTCACCGAGTTCTTCTTCCTTGCGCGAGATTGAACCATAACGGCACCTTGTGCACAATAAGAGGATGAGTTTAGGGAGGGCCAAGCCCCCTCCCTCTTTTATTGCGCACAAAACGCCATAACGCCATGAAGTAGTGTTAGGAGCCGATGTGGGCGTGCGCCCGAATCGGGTATAATTTATTGTGCGGGATGAGCACGCCATGGGCACCCCGCACCCCATGAACAGCGAATGTGGAACAGTGCAGTAGAGACATTACTGCCGGTATGGAGCCAGCACGGGCACATGCGCTGGCTACCAACCACATCATTGGAGTATCAACCGGCATGAGCGCAGCAGTTAGAGAGCATCTGTATAAAACCGAGGCCATCATCATCAAGCGCATTGACCTCGGCGAGGCCGACCGCATATTGACCATCTTCACGCCACACCTCGGCAAATTGCGCGTGGTAGCCAAAGGTGTGCGTAAGATCACCAGCCGCCTCGCCGGGCACGTGGAGTTGTTCACCCGCAGCCAGATGCTGCTCGCCAAGGCCCGCAATCTGGATATTGTGACCCAGAGCGAGACAATTGACCCCTACCGTCTCTTGCATGAGGACCTGTCGCGCCTTGCTCATGCCTCTTATGCTGCCGAATTGCTGGATGCGTTGACGCCGGATGAACTGGAGAACTATCCGGTGTACAGACTTGTGGTAGAGACCTTCCGGTTGTTGTGCGAAGACCCCGACCCGGACCGGGTGTTGCGCTGGTACGAGCTGCAACTGCTCGGTTACATGGGCTACGCACCTGAATTGACCCGGTGTCTGGAATGCCACAAGGACCTTACGCCTACCGTGAACGGCTTCAGCCCCGCGCTTGGGGGTGTGATATGCTCGTTGTGCCGCCGCACGGGCGTGGGACGCGATGTATCGGTGAATGCCCTCAAGATATTGCGCTTGATGCAGCGCAACCCTTACAGCGTGGTGAGCCGGGTGCGTATCAGTCGAGCCCTGCATGATGAGTTGCAGGCGCTTACCCAGACATACATCACCTATATCTTGGAGCGCGAGCTTCGTTCTGCCCAATTCATCAAAGGGGTGAGGGCTGAGGCGTAAATCGGCGGCTTTTGGCCCGGCACCCATCCAGCTTGCGTAGAGCAGGCTCCGCTTTATGCCCGCACGTGATGAGCACAACCCTGCCGAGTTTATGGGGCGCGGTGGTCGTCGTCCCCCGAAGCACCATATTACATCTCAAGTCTGGCCGATGGCGGCTTCTATTTCCTCGATATCGAGTACTTTGCCGTTCACATCGCCCGCGCGGTCGGTACACAGGTAGGCTATCACGCGGGCAGGGCGTTCGGGTGGGGCCAGCCAGCCACGCTGTTTGTAGGCCAGAAACATGCTGCGTAATTCGGCGGGCATGCTTTCGGGGGGTCTGCCGCGCAGTTCCTGCTGCATTGGTGTGTCTACTACCCCCGGGCGCACCGCCACCGCGGTCACGCCTGCAGGACCTCCTTCTGCGGCCAAGATGCGCGTGAAGTGCTCAAGCGCGGCCTTTGCCACGCTATAAGGGGCCATGGCAGGCACGGCAACCGCCGCCGACCCCGATGAAACGTTGATAATGCGGCCCCAACGCCGCCGCACCATGTCTTTCAATGCCTCGCGCGAGCACAGGAAGGCCCCGGTCAGGTTCACGTCAATGGCCTGTTGCCATTCGGCCAGCGTGAGGGCCACGATGGGTCGGGTGGCTCCACTCACCCCGGCGTTGTTCACCAGAATATCCACCCCACCCCAGCGCCTGCGCACGACCTCGAAAGCGTTGACTACGTCTCGTTCCCGGGCGACGTCCGCACCGATGGCCATAGAGCGTGCTATGCCATAATGCTCGCGGATCAGCAGGGCGGTCTCCTCTACTTCTTTGAGCGTGCGGGCAACCGCCACCACTCTGGCACCCAGCTCTGCAAGCGCAAGTGCCGTAGCCCTGCCCAACCCGCGCCCGCCGCCCGTCACAAGGGCCACTTTGCCCTCTAGCTCCATTGCTTTCCCCTCTCATATCATCGAATTGAACGCAGCCATGCGCCTGTGGACGCTTGCATGTGCATGCTCCCGCGAACATCTTAGCATGCTCGCCTATCGCTGTCCAGTGTGCATAGCTGACATCCGGTCATGAATGCCTCGTCATGCGTGACGGCAAGGGCGTGGAGGTACACGCAGGGCCATGGGCCTCTGGTGCTTTGTGCCGCAATACAGGGAAACCCGCACCCCGGACAGGAACTCAGTCTCCTGTCAGTCCCCTTGGGGACCTGCACACGCACATGGCCCCAACGTGAGGCAACATGAGGCAGCAGAGGAAGAGTATGTTATACTTGACTCGATGTCCTATCGCCCTCACGGAACAGAAAAGACAGACAGACCCGGATCCCAAGCCGAGGATCCAGAGGCCAAGCGCACGCAACAACTACCCTTGGTGACACCGGCCAACGGCACAGCTAACGCGCCGGCCTCCACGGAAGCGGGGGCTGAAGCCTTGCCCGGACCTGCTCCTTCAACAGCCCATGCACCCACACCCGCGCTCGCTCCCGAAGCTGAAACAGGCCCAACGACCGGTTCGCAGCCGACGATCCAGCCAGAAGTTCCGCCGGAGTCCACGCACGAGCTTAGGGAGAGCGAGGAGGGCGTGCCGCAGGAAACGGTACCGGTGCCTGTGGGGTCTTGGACCTCGAGCGTGGCCGGTGTGTCTGCTCCTTCTGCTCCGCCGCCACTGCGCGGCACGCGGCCGGCCGAGGTGGTGGGCACGCAAGTGGTGGTGCCCCAGCCCCCGGGTCTGTTCACGCGCGAGTTTAGACGTGCCCTGCCACCGTGGGCACTGCCCTTCCTGACATTTCAGCCGTTCAGTGTGTGGCTGGGAGCGCGCATCGGGCTGACGGTGCTGGCCCTGCTTGCCGGGCTGATGTTGCCGGGTCTGCCGCCCAAAGGCACTGCTAACTGGTACGACTCGCCGGGCGGGCCGCCCCTCAATGCCTTTGTGGACCGCGTTGCAGGCGTGTGGACCCGCTGGGACGGCCAGTGGTACCTCAAGATAGCCACCGAAGGCTACCGCACCGACGACGGCTCGGCGGCTTTCTTCCCCCTGTACCCGTGGGTTTTGAAGGTGGTGGGCTGGCTGGCCGGCGAGCGTTACATCTGGGCGGGCACTCTCATCTCCTCGTTGTTCTTCCTAGCGGCGCTCATACTGCTTCACCGTCTGGTGCGGCTCGATTTCCACCCGGAGGACGCCGGTCGCACGGTGTTTTACATCGCAGCGTTCCCCATGGCTTTCTTTTTCTGGGCCGTGTACAGCGAGTCGTTGTTTCTGTTTCTAGCGGTGGGGGCGGTGCTGGCGGCGCGTACCCAGCACTGGTGGTGGTCGGCGGTAGCCATAGCCTTCGCCGTATGGACGCGCACCACCGGTCTGTTGTTGCTGCTGCCGCTTGCTTGGGAGTTGTGGCGAGCCTACCACCCGCCCCCGCCCACCGACCCTACCGCCATGCCCCCGCCCAGACCCCGCCCTTGGAGCGCGGCTTCGCTGGCGTTGCCTGTGCTGTCGCTGCTGGGCCTGATGGGGTGGGCGGCTTTTCGGTTCGGCGACCCGCTGGCCCAATTGAACGCCCAGACTGGCTGGAACCGCCAGTTCTCTTGGCCGTGGGAGACGGTGATTAACGGGGTACGGGTGGCTTTGCAGATGCCTTTCCAGTACCAGCCGGAGAACCAGAGCTGGACCTATCTGGGTGCGCTTATCTTTGCGTTTGTAGTGGGCGTGCTGTCGCTCCGATGGCTGCGGGGTAGCTACAGCCTGTACCTGTGGGCAGGCATACTGTTCCCCCTGTTTTCGGCCACTCCACGCAACCCCCTGCTGTCCTACCCGCGCTTCCTTATAGTGCTCTTCCCGGCCTTCATCGTGCTGGCTCTTATAGGTCGCAACCGCTACGCCCATCAGATAATCACGTGGGTTAGCCTGCTCCTGCTGGCCCTGTACACGATCAGGTTCGCCAACTGGTACTGGGTGGCCTGATGGCGTGAGCATAAGCATGAGCATATGAGCATAAGTGTGTAAGTGAGCTTGGGGCTTATACCACTTATCCTAGCAAAGGCGATAAAGCAGTGGATGCAGGGGTGTTCCCCTGTCTGCGGGTACCCTCTGGGTGTGGGGGTACAAGTGTCCCCCACTCCTCCCCGCCTTAATTCATAAGCATGCCCGTAGTTTCTCAAAAGCAAGGAGGGTGATTGACCGTGTACGCACAGCGTCTGGGTACGGGTGACGACGGATATACCGATCTGCTGGGGCCTGAGCGGGTGCCCAAGTACGACCTGCGCCCCACAACATGCGGCACGCTGGACGAGGCCAGCAGCGCGCTCGGTTTGGCCCGCTCCCTCACCTTACAACACAGGGTGCGTGATATCCTGCGCCGCGTCCAACACGACCTGTATTTGTTGATGGCCGAGATAGCCACGCCTGCGGCCCAGCTTGATAAACTGCCCTACAGAGTAAGCGCCGAACAGGTCGCGTGGCTGGACGGCCTCATAGCCGAGTTGGAGCGCGAAGTGCAACTGCCCAAGCAGTTCATCTTGCCGGGGGCCAGCCCCGCGTCGGCGGCCATAGACCTTGGCCGAACCATCGTGCGACGCGCCGAGCGCCATGCCGTGCAGTTGGTGCACGAAGGCCATATGCCCGCCGGCGAGGTGTTGCGCTATCTGAACCGCCTCTCTTCGCTCCTATTCATCTTGGCCCGCTACGAGGAGCACGTCTCCGGGGTGCCGTTTGACATAGCCAAGAGGGGTGGGTAAGTAAAGCGCAGGCAGATGCCTGTTCACACTTTGTGTCTGGTCCTCAGCCACAGCACAGACAGCAGGGCTACCATGCCCAGCAACATCGTGCCGATGATAATGCCGTTGAAACCCTGATTGAGGTTCTTCACGAAGAAGCCGCCGCCGCCACTACCGATGAGTTGGCCTATGCCCAGAAACACCGAGTACAGACCCATGACCGCGCCACGGTGCTCCACCCTTGTGCCTGATATCTCGGCTAGATAAGCCAAGGCCACCGGTGTGAAACCGCTCACCGAAAAGATGCTCAGCACCAAGAGGGGTACCAGCACCCACCCGCCCCACGGACCGCTAATCCAGTGGTTGTTGATACCCGCCAACGCCACGCACAGCGTGAACAGGCCGCCTGTGGCGATCAACATCACCGTGGTTTTGCGAATGCGCGCGTAGGCTAGGCTCCACAGGTAAATGCCCACCATGAACACCAACCCGAAGCCCCCGATGATGAAGCCCGCCTCGCTGCTGCTGAACTTGCCGTACAGCAATTGGTTGGGGAACTCATCCGAGCCTACTTTGCCCTCGATAAGCATGGGTAGCACCAGATTGCCCATCAACCCCACCACGGCGTTCACGGCCAGCCACGCCGGCACGAAACTGCGCAGGGCTGGCTCTTTGAGCACTTCCACGTAAATCTTCAGGCGGTGCTTCAGCAGGCTGCGCACGGGGTGGGGGTCGTTCGCCGCCACTTGCGCTATGGCCCTGTGGTGCCTGTGAGCTTCTGCGGGCAGCGACTCCGGCACGAAGAAGAACAACATCAGCGTGGCTACTACATATACCAGCGAGATCATAAGGAAGCTGGCTACGTGCAGCGCCTCCCACAGCACGCCGCCCATCATAAAGCCGCTGACAAAGCCCACCAGAAAGCTGATTTCATAAAGGCCCATCACACGCCCGCGCAATGCCGCACGCTCCACGCCTTCCCCTTCGGTGGCATCGGCCAGATATCCGAGGGCGCTCGGCACTTTGGCCGCCGTGGATACGCCCTCCAGCAAGCGCGTAACTCCCAGTATACCCACGCTCAGCGCCACAACCGAGGTGAGGGCGCTGAGTGGGTACAGGAGCATGGCAATTGCCCCCAACAGCGGGCCAAGCACCAATATCGGCCGCCTGCCACGCAGGTCGCTGATCGCGCCGAACACCGGCGACAGCGTCAATTCGGTGACGTAGAACAGGGCAGACAACGAGCCTATTAGGTCCGGTCCCGCGTTTATAGCCTGCCTCAAGTACGAACCCAGCACACTCGCAGTCAAAGCCCCTGCCACCCTCAGCACGAGGCTGGAAGCGATAACTACCTTGAGAGGGGTGCTTATATGCGATTGCGAACGTTGAGGTGGTTGTGGCGCGTGGGGGTGAAGCTCATGTTCCGCGAGTGTGGTCAGGTCTTCGGGCGTAATGATCGAGGACATCAGCGCTCCTGATCTGTGGCATGGGATTATAAATGCCGGGTCGCCTCGTATATGGCAGCAATACACGTATGATACTCAGTAGATAAGTATAACACATACTCGGTTTGAGACTACGGGTGCCAGTCGCCGATTCTTCCCGGTGCCCCATAGTACTCTTTTCCACCATATCCACTTTTTGGTCGCACTCAGGCAATATGGTACAATGACATTCTGTGATGCTTTCTGATTCCGCATGGCTGGAAACTGTAAGCGGGAATAAGCGATTTAGAGTTAAGAGGTTAGCGCTATGTCGTACCACCCCCACAACCCCCTGATTGTGCAGAGCGACCGCTCGCTTCTCCTCGAAGTGGACAACCCGCTGTACGAAGCGGCACGCGACGAACTTGCGCGGTTCGCCGAACTGGAGAAAAGCCCGGAGCATATCCATACCTATCGAGTGACGCCGCTGTCGCTGTGGAACGCGGCCTCGGCTGGCATCACGGTCGAAGAGGTGCTCGCCACGCTTGAGCGATACAGCAAGTTCGACCTGCCAGCCAATGTGCTGACCGACATCCGCGACTACATCTCGCGCTTCGGCAGGCTCAAGTTGGTGCGTTCCGAAGGGGGCGACCTGCTCCTGCGGTCCGAGGACCCCATGCTGGTTGCCGAGGTGGCACACCACAAGCACATCCAGCCTTACGTGCTGGCCCGGCCCGACCGCAACACCTTGGTGATAGACCCACGCATGCGTGGGCATGTCAAGCAGGCGCTGGTGCAGTTCGGCTACCCGGCGGAAGACCTCGCAGGCTACACCGAAGGTGACTATCTGCCTGTCACCCTGCGCCATACCAGCATGGCAGGCGCACCGTTCAGCCTGCGCCCCTACCAGTTGAACGCCGTAGCTGCTTTCTGGGCCGGAGGCACGGTGCACGGGGGGAGCGGCGTGGTGGTGCTGCCCTGTGGGGCTGGCAAGACCGTAGTGGGCATGGGTGTGATGGCTCAGGCGCATACCCATACCCTCATCCTCACCCCATCCACCACTGCCGTGCGCCAGTGGATATCTGAACTGCTGGACAAGACCTCGTTGACCGCCGAACAGGTGGGCGAATACACCGGCGACAGGAAAGAGGTGCGCCCAGTGACCGTCACCACCTACCAGATGCTCACCTACCGCCCATCGGTGAGTGCGGTTAACGAGGAGACCGGCGAGATCGGCGAGTTCCCACACTTCGAGCTGTTTACGAAGTACAACTGGGGGCTGATCATCTATGACGAAGTACACCTGCTGCCCGCGCCCGTCTTCCGCATCACCGCCGAGATACAGGCGCGGCGTCGGTTGGGCCTGACCGCCACCCTCGTGCGCGAGGACGGGCGCGAGACAGACGTGTTCTCGTTGATCGGCCCGAAGAAGTACGACGTGCCATGGAAAGATCTGGAGCGGCAGGGCTGGATCGCCACCGCCGAATGCACCGAAATACGCCTGCCCCTCACCCCTGAAGAACGCATGGAGTACATGCTCGCCGATGACAGCCGCATCAAGTACCGCATCGCCGCCGAGAACCCCCTGAAGATGGACGTGCTGTCGGCCCTGATAGAGCGGCACCGCGACGACTGCGTGCTGGTCATAGGCCAGTATCTGGGCCAACTCCAACACATCGCCCGTGAGTTCGGTGCGCCCCTCGTCACCGGTAAGACCCCTAACGCCGAGCGCGACCGCCTGTATGCCGACTTTCGAGAGGGCAGGCTGAAACTGCTGGTGGTGAGCAAGGTGGCGAACTTCGCCATAGACCTGCCCGATGCTAACGTAGCCATTCAGGTATCGGGCACATTCGGCTCGCGGCAGGAAGAGGCCCAGCGCCTTGGTCGTATATTGCGCCCCAAGAAAGATGGATCGGTAGCCAACTTCTACACTCTTGTGACCCATGACACCAAAGATCAGGACTTTTCTACTAATCGCCAACTCTTCCTGACCGAGCAGGGCTACAGGTATAATATCGTTGATGCGGCCGGCATCCTGCCCGACTTGCCCGCCCGCCTAGCCCGTATGCAAGCTGAATTCGACCGAAAGAAGCTGTCAGGCGAGTTCGATGTAGAGGCCCTGCTGGCGAAGCGCGGCCTCGATGGCGAGGACGGCAGCGCAGGCAAGAAGGGCACCCGAAGCGAGGCAAAGGTTCAACAGCAACAGCAAGCACAGGAGCCACAGCGGCGTCGAAAGGCGCGCCCCGGCCATGGGAGAGGGCAAGCTGAGCAAGAGGCGCAGGCACACCTGCCCGAACTTGAGGCCGACATGGCAGCAGGTGCGGAGGACCGGCAGTCTGCCACGCGCCGCAGGGGGCGCCCACCCGGACGGCAATCCGGGCGCGACCACCTGCGCCTGATCAAATAGCGCAAAACAAAACGGGGTACAGGGGAATATACAGCCTCTTGCCACAGCAGGGGTGATGTGCCCCAATGCTATTCTCTGTTCACGGTTGTTTCGACAGGGCTTTCGCCCGCAACACAGATATCATGCCGGTGTAGGGTTGGGCCTTGTGCCCGCCCGTGCTCCGGAAACTGGCACCATTGGTTATAAATTGTGGGGGAAGGGAGAATTTGGAGCGCCCTCGCACCCAGAGGGTACCCGCAGGCAGGGGAGCGCCCCTGCACCCCCAGTATTTATCGCCTTTGCTAGGATAACCGATATTACGTATTTTTGATGCTGCACCATGCCTGTAATAGCCATCGCGGGTTGCCAGTGGGGCGACGAAGGTAAAGGTAAGATCGTAGACCTGCTCGCCGGGCAGGCTCATGTGGTGGTACGCTGTAACGGCGGGCCTAATGCCGGCCACACCATCGTCAATCAGCTGGGCACCTTCCGCATGCGCCTCGTGCCGTCGGGTATTTTCAACTCGCACGCCGTCTCTATCATCGGCAATGGAGTGGTGGTAGACCCGGAGGTGCTCATCGAAGAGATGAGCAACCTCGAGGCGGCGGGCGTAGACATTTCGCGCCTGCTGATAAGCGACCGCGCCCACGTCATCATGCCCTACCACAAGATGCTGGACGCCTTGGAAGAAGACGCGCGCGCGCAGACCGGCCTCGGCAGCCTTGGCACAACGCGCCGGGGGGTGGGACCGGCCTACGTGGACCGCGTGGCCCGGCTGGGCATACGCATGGGCGACCTGTTGCATGAAGAGACCCTGCTCGCCAAGCTGTCTAGTGTGCTACAGATCAAAAACGCTCTGCTGACCAAGGTGTACGGAGCAAAGCCCATCGAACTGCACAAGACCTACCTCAAGCTGGTAGAGCAGGGCCAGCGCCTGCGCAAGCATATCATGCCCACGGAGTTGGTCATAGCCCGCGCCATAGCCGACAAGCGCGTTGTGTTGTTGGAGGGTGCTCAGGCAGCTCTGCTGGATGTGGATTTTGGCACCTACCCATACGTCACCTCCAGCAACCCCACGATAGCCGGGCTGTGCGTTGGTTCGGGCACCCCGCCCAACCGCCTGAGCGCGGTTATCGGTGTGTACAAGGCCTACCAGACGCGCGTGGGGGTCGGCCCCTTCCCCACCGAGATCGAAGGCGAACTGGCCGACTTCCTGCGCTCGCAGGGTGGCGAGGGCCACCAAGAGTACGGCACGGTCACAGGCCGCCCCCGCAGGGTGGGTTGGTTCGATGCGGTGGCCGGGCACTACGTGGCCCAGCTCAACGGCCTCACCGGCATCGCCATCACCAGACTGGACGTGCTCGACAAGCTGGACACTATCAAGATCTGCACCGCATACAGGGTGCATGATGCATACCTGAACCACCTGCCCGCCGACCTGCCCACTCTGGAGAAGGTGGAGCCGCAGTACGAGGAATTGCCCGGCTGGCAGACCGACACCACACACGCGCAAAGCTGGGACGACCTGCCGGAGAACGCCCGCCGTTACATCGAGCGCATCTGCCAGCTACTGCACACGCCACTGCAAATGGTGTCGGTCGGCCCCCATCGCGAGCAGAGCATCATCGTGCATGATCCCTTCAATACCCTGCCTCAGCAGGTGGGGCAGTTGGTGAAGTCGCTGGACCACGATGCCTGAGGCCCCGGTCAGGGCAGGCTCAGCCATGGCACCCCGGTCCACGCACCCAGCATGCCCACCACATGGCCGGACGCGACGAACAGGATTATCTGCACCGCAATCAGCACAAGCACCTGCAAGCGCACAGGGGCGCGCAACCACCCCTTAAGTTGAAAACCATAAAGATAAGGGGGTGCGCTTGGCTGGCGTGGCCGCGCGCCGAACAGGCCCAACCACGCGATGGCCGTGAGCGTCGAGCCTGACAGGAGCACCGCCAACCATGCACCGCCCGCACCCGCGGCTGCCTGCGATACCATCAAGGTTCCGGCGAAGCCCCCGAAGGGCGGCAACCCCAACATAGAAGCCACTCCTACCAGCAGGCCCACCCCCCTCCAGTTGCCGGCCACATCGGCGGCATTGGGCTTGCCGCACATTACCAGCAGGGGCACGGTCGCCGCCATGTTCAGCGCAAGCAGCACCGCGCCGATCGCTCCTGATTCAGACCCTGACAACACGCCGAACAGTGCCCACGCCGTCTGAAGCGCGGCGCTCGCGGCGATAAGGGTTGGTATCGCATGATCGGCGTTTCGGGTGCGAGCCGTATCCACCACCGCCAGCGCGCGCACGCCCGCGAGCACCGCGCCCAGCGCCCCCAGCCAGCTTGCCCCCCCGCCCGTCAGGCTGCCCTCCAATGGGGCAAGCATGAGCAGCCCTGACAGCACCACCGCCGGGACGACCGCGCCCAGCACCATCATGGCGACGCCGGGTGCGGCCCGCACCAGATCGGCCATTGCCATCGAAAAGGGCGTGGCCTCGGCTCTCATCATCAACCCTACTGAAAGCAACCCCGTGCCGAGTTGCAGCAAGGCCCTGTTCTCCAGACTGAAGGCATAACGGCTTATCAGCAACGCACCCGCAACCAGCAATGCCGTGCCCAACACAGCGATCGCCAGATGTTTGATTGCGCCCGCCATGCGTCTGGCGAGCAAAGCCCTCTCCGCATCATCGTAACCGTGCCGCAGAACCACCCCCGGCCTGCTCACCGCCACAGCCGATGCGGTTAGCGCCGCCCCAAACAAGCAGAGGGCTGTGATTATGCGGTCCTGTGCCATGAGCGCAGCGCCCAACAGAGTGGAGGTCAGCAGGGCCGCCAGCAACGTCCAGAACGGCTGGACGCTGTAGCCGGGCGTGTCTGCGCCTTCGGCCCAACTCGACAGTACCGAAGCCAGCAATGCGATGTTGGCGGCAAGCAACCCCAGTCTGGATGGCGGGGGTAGCGCGAGGTCAAGCCCCAACACAGACAGGGCGGCGTCGCCCTGCGCGAATCCCACCAGCAGTATTTCGAGCAGCAACCCGGCACACACAACCGCCGGCACCAACCTGTCCAGCCAGATCGCTGGTCGCTGTGGAATTCGTGTAGAGCGCGCAACCGCCGCCATCAGGGATGTCAGAGCGGCGGTGAGCAGTGGCACCAACAGCGCCCATGCGACTGCGTGCTCAATCATCGGTTGCCGGAACCTCCGTCGTTGTTGTGGGCATCTTTTCTAACCCTTCGACCTGCCGCTCGGTCCGCAAGCCCTCGTGCGCCGAAGGTGTATGCCTGTCTGCGTCTTCAGTTATGGGAACGAGGGACGTGTCTGTGGGGAAGATGCCTTCCCGAGCGTCGAACAGCGCATCGAGATCGAACCTGACGAAAGCCAGCCTGAGCATGAGCCAGCCGTAAGACATTATGGCGGCGAAGGCCAATCTACCCGCGGCCAGCAGGGCGAGGAACATCGGCCCCGGCTCGACCGCGCTCAGGTTGACCGTGAGCAATATGAGGCCGTTTATCAGCGCCAGCAACCCACCGGCCAGCTTCACCGGATTGCGCGCCCCATCCACCACCAGCGCGAGCACTCCAGCCAGCACCAACCAGTACAGTGCCAGCTCGGTCTGCTCGTCCCCACCTAAGGGGTACAACCGCGCCAGTCCAACCCCGGCCACCCCGCCCGCGAGCACTATGGCCCACAACCAGAGCTGGTCTGTGAGCTTTGCCGGCCTCTGGCCCCGCCCCACTTGCTGTTCCTGCTCCTCGCTGCGCCGCAGGGTTGCCAACTGTGCCGGTTCCAGCCCCGGCAGTTGTTCCGGTCGGATGCGTTTCAGGGCGTACAGGGTGAAAGCCATGACGGCTACGCTGGCCGCGGCGGTCACCATCTCTACGACCACCACGGCACTCGCCCCACCCGATCCCGCCTGCACACCCTGCGCTTCGCCTGCCACCAGCGCCACGCCCACCCACTGCACGAGCAGCGCGCCGAGCAGCGCCCGTCCACCCTTCAGCGTTACGAGCGCAATGCTCCCCACTACCAGCAGAATCAGCGAAATAGACATGGCATGCATATCAACGAATCGGTGGGCCGTTGGGGTTTGCTTTGTGCAGAGCCGGGTTCAAACGGGTAGCGCCCTCTATCTGGTCTATCTGGTCTATCTGATAGCGGCCAAAATGGCGAGCAATGCGGCGATCAACGCCAGTGGCAAGTAATACCGCCCTTCCAGCCTGCCGAGCAGGTGCCCGGCCCTGATGCCGAGCCGCCCGAGCAGTGCCCCGGCACCCCATATGCCCGCCTCCATCCACGCCAGCGACAGCCACCACAACAGGGCAGGCGGGTGGCCGGGCAGCCCATCGCCCGTGCCTTGCGCCGTGCCGGTAGGCCGGTGTGCGGTCAGCGACAGCCTGCCTGTTCTGTGCAGCGCGGGCGGCAACAGTATGCCGCTTGGCACCACGCCAGCACCTGCCCACGCGACCACGAGCCGGCCCACAGCGCCGACGACCAGCGCCCCGACCGCCATGAGCAGCAGCGGCACCAGCAGCCCGCCGCTTTGCACGCCAACCCATGGCAGGGCGAGGTCGGGTCTGCCGCCCGCTATACCCGACGCTGCTGCTAGCCGGGGCAGCCATACCGCGGGCAACACCCCGCCCAGCACGAGTATGCCGGCTGCGGCCACACCCAGCGCGGTGAGCGCGCGGGGCTGCGGCACCTGCGGGGCCTCGTTCGTCATATAACCCAGTATTGCTCCACCCGCCGCGAGGATCGCCACTGCCACAACCCCGATAGCCAGCAGGGGGCGCTGTGTGCCGCTGAGAGCCGATGCCAGCAGCCATATGCCCACGAACCCCGAAGTCAGGGGCGCAGCGATAAGCGAAGCGAGGGCTGTACCCGCCGACAGCCGGTCCAGAGGGTGGGCGCTCATTGCCCCGCCCGCCAGCTCCAGCGCCACCCGGCCGGCGCTAAAAGCGGTCAGGATGGCTACTGCCGCCAGCCTCCCGGTCGGGTTGTCGAGGGCCAGTGCCCACAGGGCAAGGCCCATAGCATGGGCCGTGAGGAGCGCGGTCCACCGGCCGGTGCCCGCCCATACCGGCAGTCCCGCCGCCGCGACCAGCGCAGTTAGCCCGCCCGCCCACATCAGGCCGGTTGTGAATGCAGTCCAGCCCGCAGGCACGGTGCCCCCAAGCGCCTGAGAGGTGATCAGGGCTTGCAACCGCAGTAGGAGCACCAGCGCCGGAATTCCGAGCACAAGCGCCTGCACGAGTGCGGTGGAAGCCCCTGCTGGCCCCTGCGCACTCCAGCCTGTGAAAGGCGACAGACCCAACCACAAGACCACGAACAGCGCCACCAGCACCAGCGGCCACGTAGCTATCGCCGACAGCGATACCTCCGAGAGATCGTACGCCCCTCCGGTGGCTCGCCCGACCAACAGCACAGCGGCCCACAGGCTGAGGGCGCCCAGCCCCAGTGTCAACGGTTGCCGCTTGCTATCCGTGTTGCCCGGCCCAGTCCTCCGGGCTGCGTCGGGTGTCTCACCCAGATTCGCCATGCCCCACGCGAGCACGGCGAGAAAGAGCACATGCCCGGCATAAGCCATCAGGTCGGAAATGTGAACCATGCTGTACAGGGTGGCAATGGTGAGCACACCCGTGCCTAGTTGCCATGGCGCACCGGCTCCGCGGCCCAGCTTGGTGAGGCACAACCCGCCCACGCACAGGCACCACACCCCTGCCCACGCTGACAGCGCATCGCTTCTGTAGTCTGGGGCATTGACCCACGCAAGCGCAGGGGGCCATGCAACACTGGTGCCTGCGATCCCCCCGCCGTTCGGCCCCTCAGTGGCAAGGGCTGTTGCCACCGCCAGCGCCGTGCCCCACACTGCGGATACTCTGGCAAGCAATTGTCCGTTGCGTGACAACCCCACCACGGGGCAGAGCGCGGCCGTTGCTATGAGTATCAGTAAGGTTGCTACCACCACTTGCTGGTGTTGCCTCCTATGTCATCTGTCAGGTCCTGCCGGCGCAGGGGCACGGGCAGAATTCATTTCACGCCACCATGCCTCATACCGCCATGTCGCCGGGTTCACCGCTCGGCTGATGAGATGCACAGGTCCAGCGACAGCAGTAACAGGTGGATATCTTCGAACTTCCGTCCGCGCATCAAGCCGGCTACCACCCCCAGATTGGGCAAGGATGGCGCGCTGAGATGCAGTGCGCGTGGTCCATCGGGTCCCCCCCGCACCCAGCAGAACACCTCGCCGCGCGGTCCTTCGACCCTGCCGATACCACTCCCTTCGCGTAGCTCTGGGCTGCCCCTAGCCTTCACCGAGCCTCCGGGCAGGTCGTCCAGCGCCTGTTCGATTATGCGCAGGCTTTCCAGACACTCCAGCAACCGCACCATCAGGCGGGCGAAAGCATCGCCGGCGCGCTGGGTCACTATAGTTACGCCTTCTTCCTCGTATGCGCCGGTGGGCCAGCTGGCCCTGATGTCAAACGGTATGCCCGATGCCCTCAGCACCGGCCCGCGCAACCCGGCGATCACCGCCTCCTGCGCCGTGATGACGCCTAGGCCCACCAGTCTGGCGGCAAGCTCGCGATTGGCTGTGGCAGCGATCACATGGGCGCGCAACGCCCTCTCTATATGGCGAACCGCCAGCGCCAGCGCTCGGCACAGCGCATCATCAATATTGCGGACCAGCCCTCCGTATGTGATAAGCGCGGGCCGGGTGCGCGCTCCACTCCAGTCGGCCACGGCCTGCACCAGCCGCTCTCGCAGGTCGCGCAGCACCGTCTCTATGTGGGTGAGGCCCAGCGCCTGCATCGTTGCGGCGGCGTTTGACAGGTGCGAGATGACGCGCTCGATCTCGGCCAGCACCATCCGCAGGTATGCGGCTCTGGGCGGTACGATGAACTTGGCCATAGCTTCGACCGCGTGCACGAGGGCCAGCGTGTTGGCCTGCGAGCAACACGCGCATATGCCTTCCACCAATTCAAGGGCGCGGCCCCATTCCAGCCTGCCCTCGGCTACGCGCTCTTCCAGACCGATGCGGCTGTATCCCAGCTCCACCTGTGCGCTCGCTATCTCTACCCCCCAACCGGGCAACCCGCCATCGCTCGATGGGCGCAGAGACAGGCTCAGGCGCATGGGCACAGGCAGCATGGGGTGGTATGGCCCGATGACACAGGAATGGCCGGTGGTCTGCAAGTGCGCCGGTGGTGAGCCGGCCTCGGTTGAAGCCGACTGATTTCGCGAGGGGTGTAAATCTGTCGTCATGTCGCCTGCTGGCCGCTAAATCTCGATGTTGCGGAACACTACTGACAGCCTGCTTTGCACCTCGCTCTCCAGCAGAGCCGCCACGGGGTATATCCCCGCCACCGACCTCACAGCCCATGGGGGCGAGGTTATGCTCACAGTGTACACGATGTCGTCCTGTGCATAGAAATAGAGCATGGTCACTTCATCTGCCTGCCCGGCGGCGTGGGCGGCCCTTCCGAGGGAAGCGGTGCGCTTTGGCCTGCTTTTATCAGTAGGGGCTGGGGGCGGGGTATGGCGTGCCGAGGTTGGCGCGAGCAGGGCGGCCCTCTCGCCCGTCATGGTGATCAGCGATGCGCCCGCCGACCTGAAAACCATGGCTATCTGGTCGGCCGGCACATCTCGAAAGTGCAGGCGCACCTCACGCTCGTGCTCTTCCCGCATGAAGGTAAAGTGCGCGAGTTGCCTTTCGACGCCCGCCGGCCCGGCTTCGCTGGGTGGCTCTTGTTCGGGTTCGTGTTCGGGATGGGAGCCATGGAAGTGCGTGTCGTTGCCGTGCATCTCTGTTCACCAAAGGTAAGTTGACACCAGCGGCTACTATACCAGCATACCCCATGGCCGTCAAGCGAGGTGACCCGACAGGCTTCCACCAACAATCGGGGTTACCAGTGGTCAAGAGGGGCTTGGAGAGGGCATAGCCCTCCCGGCCTTCCTTTGTGCCGTTTATTATTGGAGCCGTGCTATAATAGCACCATGCGCATAGCGTTCAATGGGTATTTCTGGGACAGGCCTCGCACCGGCTCCGGCCAGTATCTGCGCCATCTATGGATCACCCTCTCTGATATCTACTGCGCCACTAGCTCTGGCTCTGATGGTGAGCATCTGGTCATGCTACTGCCGCCGGGTGCCTCCCCGGCTGAGCCGGTGCCCACCGGCGCTTGCTCTTACGCCGTAGCCGCAAGGCCAACATTGATGACCGGTAGAAGCGCAAAACTCGATAAGCTGATATGGGAGCAGACGGTGAGCCAGATGGAGGCTCGGCGGCAGCGCGCCCACCTGCTGCACGTGCCTTACCTGTCGGCCCCGATCCTCAGGTCCTTGCCTGTGGTGGTGACCGCACACGATATGATACCGTGGGTGCTGCCCGGTTACGCGGGCAACCCGGCGTTCAGGCTGTATCTTATGGTAGTGGCGGCAGGGGTAAAGCGGGCCAACCTGATCGTGACCGATTCCGATGCTTCGCGGCGCGACGTGTTGAGAATACTGAAGATGCCTGCGCATAAAGTGCATACCGTCTATCTGGGCGTGACACCGCCACCTGCCTTTACTCCCGCTCAACTGGAGGAAGTCCGGGCGCGCTATGGACTGCCCCCTCACTTCGCTTTTTACATGGGCGGTTTTGACCGCCGCAAGAACGTGCCCCTGCTGCTCAGGGCGTGGCGTCGGGTGCTGGATTCTATGGCGGCTGATGCGCCCCCTCGTTCGGATGAGAGCACGCCCGTGCTGGCAATCGGGGGGAGCGTGCCTGTGCCGGGCGGCATATTCCCTGACGTTATCGGCGAGGCCACAGCTCTGGGCCTGATGGGCGGCCCCGGCGCACCGGTGCGCTTTCTGGGCGCAGTTGGCGAGGGTGACAAGTTCGCGCTCATGTCCGCCGCAAGGCTGTTCGTCTATCCGTCGGCCTACGAGGGCTTCGGGCTGGACCCTCTAACGGCCATGGCCTGCGGGTGTGCCGTTGTATCGTCGTTGGGCGGGTCGCTGGCCGAGGTGGTGGGCGATGCCGGCGTGCTGGTGCCCCCACAGGACGAAGACGCCCTGTGCGGGGCTATACGACGGGTGTGGGCCGATGGCGATCTGAGGGCCGAGCTTGCCTGCCGTGGGCAGCAACGCGCCCGTCTCTTTACATGGGAGCGCACCGCCCGCCAGACCCACGACCTATACCTGCTGGCGCTCAGGCAGGCTCGCCGCCGGCGCGGATCGAGAGGAGGGCGCACACAACCTTGAGCGCGACCGACCGTGTGATGGAGCCGATTGAGCAAGCGAGGGCCACCCGCCATGCAAAGCACACCCCGCTTGACCCTGACTGTGGCCTGGCTGAGCGGCGTGAGCGCTTACGCGTTATGTGGCTGTGGCATGCGGCCGTGGTTGCCGAGTACCAGAAGCCCTTGGCCGTGCTGGCCGAATGCCCCGGCATAGAAGCTGTGCTGTTGGTGCCCCACCGCTGGCCTGAGCGGCCCGGCCAGATGGTGCACACCGAGAGGTTGCCCGGCGCGCGTTTCCGGCTCGTCAGAGCGCGCACGGTGTTCACCGGTTTGTATTTCATCTATTTCTTCCCCAGCCTGCTCTATCATCTGCTCCGCTGGCGGCCCGATATCCTCTACTGCTACGAAGAGGCGCATGCCTTCATCTCGGCGTGCGTGCTGATGATACGAAAGGTGCTCTTGCCTGATATGCGGGTGTTGCTGTATGCCGCACAGAACATAAGGAAGCGATATCCACCGCCATTCAGCATGTTCGAGCGTTTCTGCTTCCGCAACGCTGACGCGATTATGGCCTGTGGGATTACGGTCGCCCGCACCCTGCGCTCCAAGGGATACAGAGGAGAGTTATACGTGGTGCCCTTACCTGTGGACACGCATGCTTTCGCCCCCGACCCCGACAAGCGCGCATACGTCAGAGAGCGGTTGGGCATCCCCAACGACGCGCTGGTGATCGGCTATGCGGGCAAGCTGGTCGAAGCGAAAGGCATACGCACTCTGTGGCGGGCCTTTGTGGGCATAGCGCGCCAGCACCCTCAGGCTCATCTGGTGATGGCGGGGGCAGGTCCATTGCAAGAAGAACTGCTGGGGGCCGCCCGCGCCGCTGGGCTGGCAGATAGGCTGCATCTGGTTGGGGTGGTGCACAACGCTGACCTTCCGGCCTTCATGAACGCGCTGGACGTGTTCGTGCTCCCCTCGGAGACGCGGCCAAACTGGCGCGAGCAGTTCGGCCGGGTTGCGGTCGAAGCGATGGCCTGCGGCGTGCCCGTGGTCGGCTCCGACTCGGGCGAGATACCGCATGTGCTGGACGGGGTGGGTCTGCTGTTCCCGGAAGGGGATGCTTCAGCGCTCGGTACCTGCCTGCGCGCACTGCTGACCGATCGAACGATGCGCGAGGAGCTTGGCCATATGGGCAGAAGGCGGGTGCTGGAGCTGTTCACTACGGAAAGGGTGGCTGCTTGCCACTATTCGGTGTACAAGGATTTGATGCGTGGCTCTGAGTGACGCATGCCACCGATGACAGAATGCGTACGACGCTCGAACAATATAAGCTAAACACCCCCACACCTGCCACCTCTACAGGCACTGTCATTCGTCAGGGTCAGGCGTTTCATCTTACCGCAGACCTGTGGTCCGCGCTGGGCGGACTGCTGCTGGTGGCGGCGCTGGCCTTTGCCATCATCTGGTCTGCCAGCAACCCATCGGTGGCCGGGCGAGAGGCCACCCGCACGGCGGCTGCCCTGCTGCGCGAAGGCAGATATTCGCAGGCCGTGGCTCTGCTTGAGCGCACCCTGCTCGATTATGACTCCCCGCAATTGCGCATCTGGTTGTCCTATGGCTATCTGGCCCGGCGGGATGCGGAGCGCGCCGGACGGCAGGCCCAGATAGCCATCTCCAAGTCGCCACCCCATCTGTTGCCTGAGGCGTGGTCGCAACTCGGCAGGGTGCTGGCCTTTGAGGGGAACCACGATCGGGCACTGGAGGCTTGGTCTCAAGCTATCGCCCACGCCCAACCCCTCACCGCCAACAAGGCGGTAGAGGCACACTTGCGCTCTGCCCTGTGGCACAGCGCGATGACCTTCTGGCGGCGTGGCGACTGGGACCCCTCTCGACGGATGCTGGAGCGGCTGTTGGAGAAAAGGGATTTGTACGGCGATTCGGCACGCCTGAAATTGGCTCAGTTGGTGGCACCGGACGACCAAGCCCGGTCCCTGCAACTGCTTGCCGAACTGGAGGCCGGTTGGCAGAGCCACTCGCAGGACGGTGCGCAATGGTTGGCCGGCAGTGCGGTGCCCGACCTGCGAGTGCCGGGCCTACGCGAAGGCATGCCATTGCAGGCACTCCGTCGTGATGCACAGACCCTGCGCCGCGCCCTTGAACAGGCGTCGCAGGCGCAGCGGGCCGGGGGCGATGAAGCCACCATCGCTATCATCTGGGGCAATGCCTACCTGCAACAGGACGAGGCCCGGCTGGCAAAACGTTATCTGGAGAGGGCGGTTGCCCTCAACCCCCGCTCGGCGGAGGCGCACACAGGCCTCGGCATCGCCCTGATGCAACTGGGCGATGCCGACCGCGCCATATCTCACTTGCAGACGGCGGCCCGTCTGGACCGCAGCCAGCCTTTGCCGCACCACGCGCTAGTCGAGGTGTACATTCAACGCAAGCAGTGGGCGTCGGCCGCGCACGAGCTTGGCGTGCTGAGCGACTTGCAGCCCGCCAGCGTCATAGTGCGCATGCAAAGGGCCGAGTATTACGTTCAGACCGGATATTATGCGGATGCCGAAAACGAGTACATCGGCGCGGTGAACCTACAGCGTGGTGGGGCGCCGGACGCGGGCAAGGTGGACGCCATGCTGGCCCTTGCCCGGTTTTATACAGACGTGCGCGGTATGGGTTGTGAGAAGGGCCTGTCGCCGGCCCAAGAGTCTCTGGCCCGCAACCCCGATGATCCTGCCTCGCTGGATGCTGTCGGCTGGTCGTTGGTGCTGTGCAACAGACCTGCCGAGGCCCTGCCCCATCTGGAGCGCGCCGTGTCGCTGGCCCCAGACGTGCCCCGTTATCGCTATCATCTGGCTAAGGCATATGCCGCCCTCAGGCGTTACACAGACGCACGCGACCAATATATCCGCGTCATGGATTTCGACCCCGGCGGCCCATGGGAGCGGATGGCTCGGTCGGACCTCGCCCAGTTGCCTCAGATGCACGGCCAGCCATGAGTTGGACCAAAAGTGGGGGTTCGGTTTGAGGGGGGAGCCTCTAGAGGCTCCCCCCTCCTCTTGTGTGAGAGGGCCGCGGGGGAGGGGTTCCTGTGAAAGCCACTAGCAAAAAGTGGCTAGTATGCTACACCACTATGGGCTATGGAGTACGGCTTTTGCCTGCTGTATAGTTGACTGGGAACTATTGCAATGCCCCGATCCCGGCATCTCTCGGAGTCCCATAATCTACTGCATTCTGTAGGTTGTCATAAACATTCATTACCGGAGGCAAGTCACAATGAAATCACGTGGAGGTCGTTTCCTGCTAGTTCTGGGCGCTCTGCTGGCGGCCATGGCGTTTGTAGTCGTGTACGTGGTTATGTCCAAGACTACATCAGACATCGAAGCCGCCACGGTGCCCACACCTGCGCCGATGAAGGCGGTGGTCGTGGCCACGGGCGATCTGCCTGCTTACACCATGCTCAGCGCGAGCAATGTGGTGTTGCAGGAGGTGGAGGCCACCACAGTCACATCCAACACCGTTACCGACCCGAGCGCCGTTTACGGCAAAATGACCCTCGTACCCCTCACCAAGGGCCAGCAGCTCCAGCAGAACTATGTGACCCAGTCGGGCTTCTCCACAGTGCTGGCTAAGGGCGAGAAGGCGTTTGCGCTGGCGGTCACCGAGCGCAACACTTTTGGTGGGGCCGTCACAGAGAACGACCGGGTTGACGTGCTGTGGACCACCACCTTCCGCACGTGGGTTGCCAAGCCCGGCCCACAGGGGCAGGTAGAGTATGTGGAATCCGTGTTCACGAGCACCAAAACCCTGCTTCAGGACATCCACGTGCTGCGCGTAATTGACCTGCGTCCGCCCGTGCCCACAGAGGGTCAAGAGAGTCAGGCTCAACCCGCGTCCACCACCAATGGCAGCCCTACCCAGAGTAATGCCCCTTCACCTGAGATGTATGCGGAAGACGCTCCCTATCAGGCGGTGCTCATTCTGGGCGTTACCGACCAGCAGGCAGAGGTGCTCAAGTTTGCGCGCGAAAACGGTATCTTGGACCTGACCCTGCGCTCGTCGGCCACCTTCAAGGCTGCCGATGGTCAAGAGATGAAGGGTGACCGCGAGGCCGAGAAGACCACCGGTATCACCATTGATAAGTTGATAACCGATTACGGCCTGCCCACACCGAAGATAGTGGAAATAGGCAGGTAAAGCGAAAGCGCTACATGGGGTATGGGGTATGTGACATGTGGTATGGGGCACGTGCAACATGCGCTAACCGTGCACGTTTCACATATCACGCAACAGGCGGCTACCACACGTCACGTTTTACCCGTCACGCATCACGTTTCATGAAAGGACGAATCAGGAGCTCATCATGGACAATCAGGCAGTGAACGGCAGCATGCCGAAAATAGGCGTGCTCATCGTTGACGACATAGCCGATACGCGCGATAACCTGAGCAAACTGCTGTTGTTTGAGCGCGACATCGAGGTCGTGGGCACGGCGGGCAGTGGGCCGGAAGCCATAGAGATGTGCCGCCGCGCCAACCCCGACGTAGTGCTCATGGACATCAATATGCCCGAGATGGACGGCATTAAGGCCGCCGAGATCATCAGCAGCGAATTCCCGGGCATGGGCCTGATCATGATGTCGGTGCAGGGCGAGCAGGACTACCTGCGCCGCGCCATGCTGGCCGGGGCCAGAGAGTTTCTGGTCAAGCCCTTCTCAAGCGATGAGTTGGTGCGCTCCATCCGCCATGTGTACAGGCTGGAATCCACCAAGCGGGCTATGGCCGCCGCGGCGGCTGTGCCGGGCACCGGCATGCTCACCCCTCAGGGGCAGGCCGGGGGCGACGGCGAGCCACGCCACGGTAAGATCTTGACCGTGGTAAGCCCCAAAGGTGGGGTAGGCAGGACCACCGTCGCGGTGAACCTCGCCGTGGCACTCAAGCTGTCCACTCAGAAGAAGGTGGCCCTTGTGGATGGCTCGCTGTATTTCGGCGATGTCGGGGTCATGATGAACCTGCTGTCCAATAAGACGTTGATTGATGCTGTGGAGCATATAGACGGGTTGGACGAGGACCTGCTGAACGACCTGATGTCCACCCACTCATCGGGGGTGAAGGTGCTGCTGGGACCACCCCAACCCGAACAGGCCGAACTGGTGACCGCCGAGCACATCCGCCGGATTCTGGTGGGCCTCACCGCCGGCTATGACTATGTGGTCGTGGATACGTGGCCGTCCTTTGCCGAGACGGTGCTCACCGCTATGGATCTGGCCGACCACATCCTGCTCGTCATGACCCTCGAGATGACGGCCATCAAAGACGTCAAGCTGTATCTGGAGGTCGTGGAGAAGCTCAACTACCCGGCGGAGAAGGTCAAGCTCATCCTCAACCGGTCAGGCAGTTCGGGCGGCATCAAAGTGGAAGCGGTGGAGGAAACCCTGCGTCACAAGGTGATGGTGGGGTTGAGCAACGACTTCGTGGCTATGCAAACTGCCATCAATCAGGGTGTGCCGCTGGTTATTTCGGCCAGAGAGCACCCGTTCTCTCGAGATATCTATCGGTTGGCCCGGCTGTTGACCGCCACAACCGTTGAGGACAAGGCTCTGGCGCAGGCCACGGCGGCTGTGCGTGCCGAGGAAGCTAACCGCACCAAGCTCATGTCCAAGCTCAAAGCGGCGTTCAGATGATCTGATTTGGCGCATGACATGAATGGTGTAATCCAAACCCCATAGCGTGAGGTAAAGCGATGTCTCTGCTCAAACGAATAGGCACTACCGATCCGATGCCGGGCAACAGGGAAGGCGGCCCGGTCAAGACCTCCGGCCCTCTAGGCAACGGGGGCATGAACCAGCCGCCGGGCACCAACGCCATGCCCCGGCCCAACACCAGCCGCCTCACCGGCCCCCCAGATGACAGCCAGAGGCGTTCCGGGCTTACCAGCAACAGCGACTTCATTGACCTGAAGAACCGTGTGCAGCAGAAGCTGATCGCCGAGCTGGACCCCAAGCTGGACCTCACCAAGACCGATGAGGTGCGCCGTAATGTCGAGGAGATATTCAACGAAATCCTCGACTCCGAGAACATCGTGCTGACCAGAGTGGACCGCGCCCGATTGTTCGAAGCGGTAGCCGCCGAGATTCTGGGCTTCGGTCCCATCGAGCCGCTGCTCAAGGACCATACGATAAACGAAATCATGGTCAACGGCCCCAAGCTGGTGTACATCGAGCGCCACGGGCGTCTGGAGAAGACCAACATCCAGTTCCAGAACGACGAGCACGTAATGCGCGTCATAGACCGCATAGTGGCTCCGCTGGGCAGGCGCATTGACGAAAGCTCGCCTTATGTGGACGCCCGCTTGCCCGACGGGTCCCGCGTGAACGCCATCATACCGCCGCTGTGCCTCAACGGGCCGACTATCACCATACGTAAGTTCTCTAAAGACCCGTTCACCGTGGATGACCTGATCCGCTTCGGTACCATGACCCCGGAGATGGCGACCTTCCTCAAAGCGTGCGTGGAAGCGCGGTTGAACATCGTGGTATCGGGCGGCACGGGCACCGGTAAGACCACGACCCTCAACGTGCTCTCAAGCTGGATCCCGGCGGACGAGCGCATCATCACCATCGAGAACGCTGCGGAGCTTCAGCTCCGTCAGGAGCACGTGATCACGCTGGAGTCCCGACCGCCCAACATCGAAGGCCGGGGCGAAGTGACTATACGCGACCTCGTGATCAACGCCCTGCGTATGCGCCCCGACCGCATAGTGGTCGGGGAGTGCCGCGGCGGCGAGGCGCTGGACATGCTTCAGGCCATGAACACCGGCCACGACGGCTCTATGACCACCCTGCACGCCAACTCGCCGAGGGACGCCACCTCCCGTCTGGAGACTATGGTGCTGATGGCCGGCATGGAACTGCCCATGAAGGCCATACGCGAGCAGATAGCCGCCGCCATCGACCTGATCGTCCAGCTCGAGCGCCTGAAGGATGGTTCCCGCAAGATCACCAGCATCACTGAAGTGCAGGGTATGGAAGGCGATGTGATCGTTATGCAGGACATCTTCGTGTTCGAGCAGACCGGCGTGGAGGGCGGCAAGATAGTGGGCCGCATGAAGCCCACCGGCATCCGCCCCAAGTTCATCGAGAAGTTCGAAGCGGCCAACATCTACCTGCCGCCCAACATCTTTGGCTATAACGAGCGGTTCTTCTAGAGCGTAGTGTAGTGGGCAATAGGTGAGGCTATGCCCTATGGCAGATGGTCATGACGAGCCAAAAATGGGGGTGCTGGGCTTACTTGGTAGCGTGGGGGTACAGGTGTATCCCGATGTCATATTCTGTTTTCACAGTCCTTTCGGAAAGGGTTGGTATCACAGGTCAAGGAGGGTGAGTTGAATCCCTTATTGTGGGCACTGCTGGTCTCGGTCGGTGTGATGGGCTTCTTCCTGTTGCTCGCCAGACTGTCCATGGGCAGCACCAATTACAAGGAGCGCCTTGCCCGCTTCGCTGGCGATAGAGGCAAAGAGCAACAGGCTGGAGAAGAGAAAAAGAAGCCCTTCAGTCTGGGCATAGGCGAGACGCAACTATCCGTCAAGGTTGAGAAGACCATAGGGCGGCAGAGCTATGGCAAGACCATCCAGCGCAAGATGGCTCAGGCCGACCTGAAGCTGACTATTCTGGAGTTCATGCTCTTCAAGTTGTTCAGCATGATGATAGGTCTGGCCGCGGGGTTGTTCTTCGGCAGGGGTGGCGCTGTACAGATGGTGCTGTTCGGGCTGGGCGGCCTTGTGCTGGGCTTCTTCGCGCCCGACTGGTATGTCAAGTTCCGTATAGCCCGACGTCTGAAAGCGTTCAACGAACAGTTAGGGGATACTATAGCCCTGCTCGCCAACTCGCTGCGCTCAGGCTATTCGCTGTTGCAGTCTCTGGAACTGGTTGCGCGCGAGTCGCCCGACCCCATATCGTCCGAGTTCAAGCGCGTGGTGCGTGAAGTGGGCCTCGGCATCAGCCCACAAGACGCCCTGCAAAATCTCTATCGCCGCATGCCTTCCGACGACCTCGACCTGATGATAACGGCGATAAACATCCAGTATGAGGTGGGCGGCAACCTCGCACAGATACTGGACATTCTGGCACACACGATTCGAGAGCGCGTGCGCATCAAGGGCGAGATACAGGTGCTGACCGCTCAGGGCAGGTTGACAGGCTACCTGATTTCCGCACTGCCCGTGCTCATAGGTCTGGCGGTGAGCGTAATCAACCCGTCGTACATGAACCCCATGTGGGAGTTCCCGTGGGTGATCATGCCCGTGTGCGGGGGCATATTGCTGGTGACTGGTTTTCTGATAATCAGAAAGATAGTGAATATAGAGGTGTGACGGTGAGGCATGATGCATAACGCAATGTGTGATGCGTGCACAGGAAAAAGGTGCCCAAGGGTTGCCAACACCGGTGCACCCACCCGCTGAGGTATCACACTCATGCTTATGCTTATGTGCGCTAACGACCGGCGCTGGAGGTTTGCATGGACACTGCAATCACGTTTTTGATACCAACGCTCGTGGCGATGGCTATACTGGGCATATTCGTGTGGATGTCACTGCCCAACCGCAGTGTGGTCTCCATCGAGGAGCGCCTGTCGCAGTTCGCCGAGCGGCCGCGCACTCTGGAAGAGATCGAGCTGGAAGAGCCGTTCTACGAGCGTGTGGTCAAGCCCACGATTGCGGGCATCAGCCGCCTCCTTGGCAGGCTAACCCCGTCGCAGGGTGCCGAGAAGGCCCGACAGATGCTGGTGCTGGCAGGCAACCCCTACAACATGCAGGTTGCCGAGTTCATGGGCATGCGCATCCTTGCGGCGCTGTTGTTGGGCGCCGCCACCTTTGGGTTGACACTGGTGATCGGCCTGCCCGCGCTGAACATGCTGATGTACACCGCGGTTATGCTGCTGATCGGCTATCTATTGCCCCTGTTCTGGCTGCGTGGGCGCATCAAGAAGCGCCAGAAAGCTATCCTCAAGGCTCTGCCCGATGCCATTGACCTGATGACCATCAGCGTGGAGGCCGGGTTGGCCTTCGATGGCGCGATGCAGCGCGTGGCCGACAAGTGGGATAACGAGCTGTCGCAGGAGTTTGCGCGGGCGATTCAGGAAATGCGCGTGGGCAAGAGCAAAAGGGATGCCTTGCGCGAGATGGTGGCCCGCACCGCCGTGCCCGACCTCAGCACCTTCGTAGCTTCTGTCATACAGGCGGACCAACTTGGTGTATCCATCGCCAAGGTGCTGCGTGTGCAGAGCGAACAGATGCGAGTGCGCCGCCGCCAGCGCGCAGAAGAGCAGGCTCACAAAGCTCCCATCCTCATCATGATCCCGCTGGTCTTCCTGATCTTCCCCGCCACCTACATTGTGATACTTGGCCCTGCGGTGCCCAAGATTATGGAAGCGTTTGGTGGAGGGTGACGCCCACGCGGGCGGGGCAGGGGCCGGTTAGCCGCCGGCCCCCATGAGCCTCTGAAGGCACGCGTTTCCTCACTGCTCCACCCATACACCCTGACTGACCATGCGCATCATAAACACCACTCGACACACTGTTCTGGCTGATCGCGCGCGCAAGGCCGGCAACTTTATTGCCAGAGCACGCGGCCTCATGTTCAGCCCACCGCTCGATGCGGGGGGTGGCCTTATCATTGACCCATGCAACTCGATACACATGTTGTTCATGCGCTACCCGCTCGACGTGTTGTTCGTGGACAGGTTGGGGCGCGTAGTGTTCATGTATCAGGGCATCAAGCCGTGGCGTGTGGGCCGCATCGTCAGGGGGGCCAAGCTGGTCGTGGAATTGCCCGCCGGCACCGTATCCACAACCGGCACGCAGGTGGGCGATGAAGTGGTGATAACGGGCGATCAGTAATGCCTCTCGCCCCGGCACGGCGGTGATGGACACCGGAGATTGTTACCTGCCAACGTATAGCAAATTAGTGAAATAGTGGGGGCCGGGCTTTGTTCGGTACATCTCCTTTGAACAGACAGGTCAGGCTGCTTCACATGGCATTGAGCAGAAAGCTGTCCGCTATGCTGAAGCGAGGCCAGCCTGTTGGCTCTTTTACCCCCGGCCCCGGCAAATCACAAACACAAGGCACACGTCTCAGCCTGCTGGCCAAGTTCTCGCTGGTTAGTCTGGTGCTCATCAGCACGTTGGGCTTGATACTGGCGTGGGGCTTGGATCAGGCGCTCACCCAGAACGCTCTGCGGCAAGAAGGGGAGAGCGCCGCCGATCAGGTGGCCACCATCCTCGACCCTAACCTCACCCCGGCGGACCTCGCTGGGCCACTGCCGCCGGAAAAGTTCAAACAGATTGACTGGCTGATCCGCCATCATATCCTGCGTCGGCACATTGTGCGGGTGAAGATATGGGGTCGAGACGGCACGCTTCTGTACGCGGACGACCCGTCTCTCGTGGGGCAACGCTTCCCTATCGGCCATGAGCTGGAAGACGCTCTGGCGGGCGAGATCGCCACCGAGCTTTCGTCGCTGGACGAAGCGGAAAACGTGGGCGAGCGCGGGCGGTACTCTCAACTGCTTGAGGTGTACGTGCCGTTGCGGCCGGGTGGCTCGACCGAGGTCGTCGGTGCTTATGAGATTTACCACGACACGGCGGTACTGGAACCCCACCTCGCTGAGATGCGGCGCTTTGTATGGGGCAGTCTGACACTGAGCTTTCTGGTTCTATATGGCTCACTGTTCACACTGGTGCGCAACGCATCCCGACAACTGGCGCATCAGAGCGAAGCGAACGCTCGATTGTATCAGGAGGCCCGGCAGACTTTGGCAGAGCGCCAGCAGGCACAGGAGCAGGCCCAACGCCAGCTTCAGCGCATGGCCGCTCTGCGCAGCATAGATCTGGCCATCAGTTCCAGCCTCGACCTGCGGGTGACGCTGGACGTGGTGCTGGACAAGGTCACCTCACAACTGCACGTGGACGCCGCACATGTCATGCTGTTGGACCCGCACACTCAAGTGCTGGCTTATGCCGCCAGCCGGGGTTTCAGGACCGGTGAAATCACTCGTGCCCGCATCAAACTCGGCGAGGGATATGCGGGTCGAGCCGCCCTTGACCGCCGCACCGTCAGCATACCAGAACTCGCCACCGCCGATGCCCTGCCACACACCGCACAACTGGAGGGCGAGGGCTTTCGGGCCTATTTTGCTGTGCCTTTGGTTGCCAAAGGTCAGGTGAAGGGTGTGATGGAGGTGTTGCACCGCTCCCCCCTGCACCCGGATGGCGAATGGCTGGACTTTCTGGAAGCGTTGGCGGGGCAGGCGGCCATCGCCATTGACAATGCCACTTTGTTCGAGCAATTACAGCGGTCCAACACGGAATTGACTCTGGCCTACGACATCACGCTGGAGGGGTGGTCTCGGGCGCTGGACCTGCGCGACCACGAGACCGAGGGGCACACCCGACGCGTTACC
>DAOTTC010000073.1:0-2451 GCA_034437815.1 Chloroflexia bacterium
CGCCCTGCTGGTGGCCCTGCGCATGAAAGGCGAAACGGTCGAAGAGATAGCCGGGCTGGCCCGCGTGATGCGCAGTAAAGCCACCCCGGTGGACGTGGGCGAGCAGAACGTCATAGACACCTGCGGCACGGGTGGAGACCGCGCCGGTACCTTTAACATCTCCACGGCGGCGGCGCTGGTGGCCGCGGCGGCGGGTGTGCCCATCGCCAAGCACGGCAACCGCGCCATGAGCAGTCGCTGTGGCAGTGCCGACGTGCTCGAAGCACTGGGCGTGGAGATCAATCTGGACGCCGAAGAGGTGGCCCGCTGTGTGCGGCAGGTGGGCATCGGCTTCATGTTTGCTCCCCTGTTTCACCCGGCCATGAAACACGCCGCGCCGGTGCGCCGCGAGCTGGGCACGCGCACCGTGTTCAACATCCTAGGCCCGCTCACCAACCCGGCGGGCGCTCGTTCGCAGGTGCTGGGCGTGGCCGATCCGTCCCTCGCCCCAAAGATGGCCGGTGTGCTGGAGATGCTGGGGGCACGCCACGCGCTGGTGGTACACGGCCACGGGGGCCTCGATGAACTGAGCACCACCGGCCCTTCTATTGTGTATCGGGTGCGTGCCGGCCAACCCACCGAGCGCATGCAGGTGGTGCCGGAGGAGCTTGGGCTTGAACAGGCCCCGCCGGGCGCTTTCGCCGGGGGCACTGCCGAAGACAACGCCGCCATCATCCGCAGTGTGCTGTCGGGCGAGCGGGGGCCAAGGCGCGACGTGGTATTGCTCAACGCCGCCGCCGCCCTGTACGCCGCCGAGGCAGTGGACAACCTGCGCGAAGGCATCGAGCTGGCAGGCCGGGCCATTGACAGCGGCGCGGCCCTCGATACGCTGGAACGCCTTGCCGCCTTCAGCAAAAACCCCGTGCTCACGGACCATTCGCCTGTATCGCCCGCATCACCCATATCCTCTACATCACCCATAGCCCACGGAAGCACAACAGGCCAGACCGGAAAGGAAGCAGCGGCATGAGCACTAAACTGAGAGCGGGCATAACGCGCATCGGCTCTGGCACAGGCGCTGGTGGCACCATCCTCGACAGGATAGTGGCCCACAAGCGTGCCGAGGTGGCCGCGCGCAAAGCCGCCCGGCCACTGTCGCGCATGGCCCTGCACCCCGGAGCCATAGGCCCCATCCGCGACTTCAGGGCTGCCCTCACCGATTGGTCTCGCCCGGCGCCGCGCGTCATCGCCGAGATCAAGCGGCGCAGTCCTTCCAGAGGCTCCCTGCGGCCAGACCTTGACCCTGCCGGGCTGGCGGCCACATATGAGCGCAGTGGAGCCGCCGCTATCTCGGTGCTCACCGACTGCGCCTTCTTCGGGGGCTCGCCAGACGACCTGTCGCAGGCACGGCAGGCCACTTCCCTGCCCGTGCTGTGCAAAGATTTCATCCTTGAGCCTTACCAAATATTCGAGGCGTTCATGGCGGGGGCAGATGCTGTACTGTTGATCGCCGCCGTGCTGGACGCCGTGCAGATCCGCGACTACTACGAACTGGCCGCCGGGCTGGGCATGGAGGCACTGGTTGAAGTGCACGATGAGACCGAGCTGGCCCTTGCTCTGGAAGCCGGGGCCAACATCATCGGCATCAACAACCGCGATCTGCGCACTTTCGAGGTCAGCCTCGATGTAACCCGCTCGCTGGCCCCGCTCATCCCGCCCTCCGTGGTCAAAGTGAGCGAGAGCGGCATCCACACGCCGCAGGACCGCGAACTGATGGCGGAACTGGGCGTTGACGCCATTCTGGTGGGCGAAGCGCTGGTCACAGCACCCGACATCGCCTCGGCCACGCGAGGGATATGTGGCCTGCCGCCCACCGCACCCGAAGCATATCGGGGGGTCGCGGTATGAAACCTGTGGAGGTAAAAATCTGCGGCATCACCACACCTGAGCACGCGCTGGAAGCGGCCCGGTGCGGTGCGGACATGATAGGGCTGGTGTTCGCGCCCAGCCGGCGTCAGGTTACGCCGGAGGTGGCGGCCCGCATCTGCTCGGTCCTGCGCCGCTCGGCCCTGCCCACCCTCGCAGTGGGCGTGTTCGTCAATGAGCCTGCGGCCCGCATCATCGAACTGGCCCGTGCGGTGGGCCTCGATATGGTGCAGTTGAGCGGGGACGAGCCGCCCGAATGCGTGGCCGAGTGCGCCGCCCACTACCCGGTGATCAAAGCCGTGCGCTTCGACGCGGGCACCTCTATAGAAGAGGCCCTTGCCGTGGCGGAACGCTATGAATCCTGCGTTTATGCCGCATGCCCACGCCTGCTGGTGGACGCCCACCGGCCCGGCAGGTACGGGGGCACCGGCCAGCTGGCCGACTGGTCGCTGGCCGCGCACCTCGCCCGGCGCTATCCGGTGATGCTCGCGGGCGGCCTGAACCCCGCTAACGTGGCCGGGGCTATACGCGCCGTCGGCCCGCTGG
>DAOTTC010000074.1:0-17680 GCA_034437815.1 Chloroflexia bacterium
AACGCCCCACTCGAATATCTGCCCGACCTGTGCGAGAAGCACTGCCTGTTCACGCTGGCCCACGCCCTCATGTCGCCGCGCCTCACCTTGCGCAGGGCCGACGTGCAGAAACAGGCCGCCAACCTGTACAAGATAACCGCAGTGGTGGCCAACGAGGGCTTCCTGCCCACCTACACCAGCAAGCGTGCTCAGGACCGCAAGATAGTGCGCCCCATCGAGGTCAGGCTCGACCTGCCGGAGGGGGCCAGCATCGTATCGGGCGAGGCCGAGCAAGAGATCGGACAGCTCGAAGGGCGCAGTAACAAAATCTACAGCGGGTGGTTCTCCTCTAACAACCTCACCGACAACCAGAAGCGGCTGGAATGGGTGGTGCGAGCGCCTGAGGGCAGTAGCGCTAAGGTGGAGGTGAGGAGCGAGCGAGCAGGCATCGTCCGCACTGTTCTCAAGCTCGAATGAAATCGGAAAGATAGCTCTGCTGAACACCCATGCTAGCGAGCACACCCGCGCTGCGCATGCATATGCTCTCGAGTGTTTTGTCAGGCCTTCAACAGGGGGCTGGTGCCACCCCAGTGAGCAGAGAAGTGGTCATAGAAGAGGAAGTTCTGTGCGTAGCCGGCAAGCTCGCCGAACTTCTCGCGGAACACGCCCGCCACCATGCTGTAGGCGGCGTTGGTTAGCGATTTGCGGTCGGCCCAGTGAGGGAAGTACAGGCTCCGGGCGATCTGCCACACGTGCGTGTCCACCGGCACGGCCTCGGTTTTGTCCAACGAGAACAGGCACACGCAGTCCGCTATCTTAGCCCCTATGCCCTGCATACTCGTGAGCGCTTTATGCGCCTGCTCGTAGGGCAGGGCACGCAGGGACAGCGCCCAGCCGGGGCCGCGCTCCACGAGCTGGCGGGCCACGCGCACGAGGTTGGGCCCACGGAACCCCAGCGAAGAAATGTGGGTGACGTGCGCCGGGTCGGCTTGAGCGAGGGCACCGATCGTCGGGAATGTGCAAAACGTCTCGCCCGCTATCTCGGCCAGCGGCTCGCCGAAATGCCTGCTGAGCCGGTCAATGGAGAAGGCAATGCGGGGCACGCTGTTGGCGGTGGAGCACACAAACGATAGGATGCACTCCTCTGGGTCCTGCCTCAGCAGGCGCACACCAGACCACTTTCTGGCCGCCGCGCCCGCCGCCGAGTCGGCCTCGGATATACGGCGCACGATGTCTCCCAGATCAACGTCCAGTTGGAAGTAATCGCGCATGAACACCTCATCGCCGGGCCGTGGGTAGGTCCACCAGCGGAAGGTGTCGCCGTCCTGCCTGATGCCGGCCACCGTCTGGCCCACCACGCCCACCCACCAGCCGTCCGACCACCGTTTCCACCTGAAACACTGCCCCGAAGCCAGCGTGTGGTCCAGCCAGAACTCTTGGGGATTGTAGGTGAACGCGTGTATCTCCAAGTCACGGAGGCTCGCATATATAGCGGTCATGAGATGATTATATCAGGGAGGGCAGGGCTTATGCATCAACTGAATCACCAGTGCTATGATGAATTGGTACAAGCCTCGACCCTTGCTATAATATGGGAGGAGTTAGTGCTACTTCACATTCACGGCACTTTGTGCGCGATAGAAGCAGGGGTTTGGGGCAAAGCCCCCCTTCCACTAATATCTTGCATGTTCATGCACCGGCAGGGACACGCAGGGACATGCACTCGTGCATCACGAATTACGGGTTGTATGTTGTGGATAGGGAAGCGCAAAACGACGGATACGGCGCGAGGCGAGCCATAAACGAATTGCTGGCCATCTTCAGTTGCCAGTGGCGTAATGGCATGCTTCCCCAGATACGCTTTGTGCCCGGCCAGCGCGGCTACCGCCCGGACGCCGATGACTGGGGCGTGCCCTCCGACGTGTCGGGACCGACCGCACTGCGCACTTCCGGCATCACACAGCCACCCATCATCGGCCTATGCGCTTACGAAGTATTCCTCAAATTCAACGAGGGACAGCGCATCGCGCATCTCGGAGACTTCCTCGCAATAGTGGACGGGTTGGACCGCTACCACGACTGGCTGTTCAGGGAAAGAGACCCATGGGGCGAGCATCTGGTGCTGTGCTTGCACCCGTGGGAGACGGGCACCGATAATTCCCCGGCGTTCGACCCGCTCGTCGAAAGCACCCGCACTTTCATCGAGGCGGCAGGGGTCTCGGTGGAGACGTTCGGGCGGGCCGATACGGTTCACGTCCGGCAGGAGCACCGCCCTACCGACCGTGACTACTTCGCGTACTTCGGGCTGGTAGCCCTGTTCAAGAAGCACAACTATGACCAGCACGCTATCATCGAGCAAAGCCCTTTCCTGCTGCAAGATGTGCTGTTCAACAGCCTGCTGGCGGTCTCTCTCAGAGCGCTGGCCTCATTGCAGGAGGCGCTTGCGGACATCGCCGATGGGCCGCGGCCCACAAAGTTGCGAGAGCGTGCGGCGCTCAACATCGAAAAAGCTTCGGCGGTATCAGGCGCGATTCGGGATAAGCTCTGGCACGAAGGCGATGGTTTCTTTTACGCTTACGACAGGCGGGCAGGGCAGCCGTTGACTACTCCTACCGTGTCGGGCTTCGTGCCCCTCATGGATAACATAGCTTCCGCCGAGCAGGCGGCCCGTCTGATCGCGCGACTGAGCGACAGGGCAGAGTTCTGGACGCCGGTGCCCCTGCCATCCACTTCTCCACGCAGCGCCAGCTTCAATCCCCTCAGGTACTGGTCTGGCCCGTCTTGGCCGGTGACCAACTGGCTAGTGATGCGCGGTCTGATGCGGCATGCCCCACAGCTGGCCGAACAATTACGGTTGAGCACAATCAACATGATATGCGAGGGGGTGGGCCAAGAGCCTGCCCGCCGATCGGCCGTGCAGGTGATGGAGCGCAACAGCGTGGGCGAGCAGTTCACCACCCCCTCAACCAGACAGTACCAACACGCATGGCTGTGGGACAGCGCTATCGTGGCAGTGAGTTGGCCGCTGGTGCATACAAAATCCTCGCTATCCTCGCTCTCGCCCTCGCCTGCTGACGCCCCGCCGGACGCAGACCACCCAGATAAGCCCGGCTTCTGGGAATACTACCACCCCTATACGGGCGAGCCGCTCGGTGCCCGCCCTATGACTTGGACCGCGTCCTTACTGCTCGAACTGCTGGCAAACCCTCCCCATCCGGGGTAGAAGAGGAGGGTTGTGCCCTCCCCAAACCCCTTCCCTATGTTGCGGCACGAAGGGCCAGAGGCGCGGGCATTGCGCCCCAAATGGCCAGATGTCAGACGCTGCCCACTCGACGCGGCCAACCTGCTGGCTTATACTGATAGCATGTGTGGCATAGCAGGTGTATACAACATAGACGGACAGACCCCTGACAGAGAAGCGCTGGCGCGTATGGCCCGCCTTATCGCCCACAGAGGGCCTGACGGCGAGCGTTTTTATTGCGACGGGGGCCTCGGGATGGCCCATCGCCACCTGCGCATCATAGACTTGTCGGACGCCGCCATGCAACCCATGCCCAACGAAGATGAGCGTATCTGGGTCATCTTCAATGGCGAGATTTACAACTATATCGAGCTACGTCCTGAGTTAGAGGCGCGCGGCCACAGCTTCCGCTCCAGATCGGATACCGAAGTGCTGGTGCATGCTTATGAGGAGTGGGGGATTGATTGTCTGCACCGCTTCAACGGCATGTTCGCTTTCGCCCTGTGGGACGGCAGGGCGCGTCAGCTGTTCGTGGCGCGTGACAGGATGGGCGTAAAACCTCTGTACTACGCATGGGACGGGCGCACCTTCGTGTTCGGGTCGGAGATAAAGGCCCTGCTGGCCCACCCCGGCATTGAACCACGCCCGCACCTGCATGCCATCGCCCAATACATGAACGGTATGTACAACACCGGTGAAGATACATGGTTCGAGGGCATACGGCAGTTACTGCCCGGCCATCTGCTGTTGGTAGGCCCCGACGGCCTGAAGGTGCGCCGGTGGTGGGATATACCCATTCGTGAAGATGAGCTTGGGCAAAGGCCCGAACGCTATTACATTCGCAAGACAAGAGCATTGTTGGAGGATTCGGTGCGCCTGCGCCTCAGGTCCGACGTGCCGCTGGGCGCGCACCTGAGTGGGGGGTTGGACAGCAGCGCCATAGTTGGCCTGTTGAGCGCGCAGTTGCGCGGGACTGGCGAGCGGGTGCGCACCTTTTCCGGAGCGTTCGCCGAGGGGCCAGCATATGACGAAAGGCCCTACATCCATCAGGTGGTGCGCCGCTATTGCACCGATCATCATGAGACCATCCCCACCGCCCACGATTTGGCCGCGCTGGCCGAGCGCATGGTGTGGCATATGGACCAACCTGCGGCGGGGCCGGGCATCCTGTTGCAGTGGAAGGTGTGTGAACTGTCCCGTGCCCGCGGAGTGATCGTGATAAACGGCGGGCAGGGGGGCGACGAAGCATGGGGCGGCTACTATGGCTATATACCGGCCTATGTGCGCACGCTCTTGAAGCAGGCGAGGCAGCACCCGTCTCTGTACGCCCAACTAGCGCGGGACATGTGGCGCATGGCGGCACGCCCGGCCGTTCGTGCCGCGATAACACAGGCTCTGCAGACGGGCAGGCGCGGGCGGTTCAGGCCTGTCGCCGCACTGGGTAGCTGGGCAGGAGAGCGTTTCGACGGCCTCGATGCGCGGGTGGCCGGCGAGGCAGGCTTGCCGCCCCTACCACAGACATTATCTGCCGCCAGCCCCTTGGCCGAAGCTATGTACTGGGATATGAAATGGTACCTGCCCGCCCTCTTGCATGTAGAGGACCGCACCAGCATGGCTTTCTCGCTTGAGTCTAGGGCACCACTGCTCGATTACAGGCTGATCGAACACGCGGCGTCGGTGCCCGGAGTGCTCAGACTGAAGGACCTACAATTGAAGCATATCTTGCGCCAAGCGGTCGAAGACCTGCTGCCACCCGCCGTCTACAGGCGCACAGACAAAATGGGCATGCCCACGCCCATCTCTGTGTGGTTCCGGGGCAGTCTGGCCGGCTGGCTGCGCGACCAACTGCTCGCGCCGGAAAGTCTCGACAGTGGGTTGCTATCTCACGGCTACGTGAAGCAGGCCGTAGACGAGCATTTGTGCGGGCGGCGCGACCGCGGCCTCGACCTGTGGAAGGCGCTCAACGTGGTGCTGTGGTGGCGGGTGTTCTTCTGCGAAGCATAGGACATAGGATAGGAATCACCATTACGGTAATATGCGCATACTCTATTTCACCCAGTATTTTCCGCCAGAGGTGGGTGCGACCCAGACGCGGGCGCACGAGATGTGCCTTTACCTTGCGCGACATGCACACAAAGTGACGGTCATCACCGAGGTACCCAATCACCCGTCGGGTATCATACCACCCGCGTATCGGGGCCGCCTGTCTGAGAGGAGGCTCGAAGATGGCGTGGACGTGCTCAGGTTGTGGGTGTGGACCTCGCCGGAGAAGCACTTCGGGTCGCGCATGCGCTTCTACCTGAGCTACGCAGCGATGGCTGCGCTGGCCGGCAGCCTCGTGCGCGGACAGTACGACATGGTGTACGCCACTTCGCCCCCGCTGTTCGTGGGGTTGGCGGGGCTTGTGGCCTCCGCGGTGAGACGTGTGCCATTCGTGTTCGAGGTGCGGGACCTGTGGCCCGAGTCCGCTGTGGCCCTCGGCGAACTGACCGACCGGCGGGCGATCGCGTTGGCCGAGGTGCTGGAGCGCCTGCTCTACAATCGAGCGCGGCATGTGGTGGCTGTTACCTCAGGCATACGTGACAGGCTGGTGCAGAAGGGCGTGTCGGTGGACAAGGTCTCGCTGATACCCAATGGGGCTAACACCGAGCTGTTCAGGTTCGACTCGACCGGCAGGGAGAGGGTGCGTGCTCAGCTAGGTGTGCATAGCGGTTTCGTGGCTATGTACGCAGGCATACACGGTCTCGCACAGGGGCTGGAGACGGTGCTGCACGCCGCAAGTGCGCTGAAGCAGCGTCCCGAGGTGCGCTTTGTGCTCGTGGGAGAGGGACCGAAAAAGGCACAATTGGTCGAAATGAGCCGGCACATGGGACTGGATAACGTGACCTTCCTGCCTGAGGTGCCCTCCACCTCGATGCCTGCCTACCTGTCGGCGGCGGACTGCACTATTGTGCCCCTGAAAGGCCAACCGGTATTCCAAGGCGCGTTGCCCTCTAAGATGTTCGAAGCGTGGGCGTGCGAGCGTCCCATAGTGCTGAGCGCGGCGGGCGAAGCCGTGGGCGTGCTCAACCAAGCGGGCGGAGGCATAGCCGTGCCCCCTGAGCGCCCCCGCGAACTGGCCGAGGCTATACTGTATCTGGCCGATCACCCCACCGAGGCTCGGCGCATGGGCCTCAGCGGCTGTGATTACGTCAGGCGCAACTATTCAAGACAGGAGCAGGCACGCAAACTGGAAGCTTTACTGCGAAGCCTGCTGAACCAACAAAAATGAGAGGGTAGCATCAGGCCGGTGGAGTCCTGATGCTACCCCTGTGGTCGGTTGCGCTGGTGCGACCTAGCGAAGGCCCCCCTCGCGCACCATTTTCTCCAGCTTCTCACGAAGCATCTGGGCATGGCGCTCGTCGTCCCTGCGGATCTGCTCGATAAGAGCTTTATCCTCCTCCTGAAGGTCGTCCATGTATGTGTCGTAGGCTTCCAGACCTTCTAGCTTGGTGAGCAGAATCGCCAGTAGGTCGTAGGTGCGGTTGCTGAGGATGACCTCGCCACCCGACTCGCCCTGACTTGCCATTGCTATCCTCCTGACTGCATATTTTTCGGCATAAGTGCCGACCCTGTAAACTGCAAAATGCGTGCCGCGTCCCATAAGGATTATACTCAGCGTTTGGCCTGCATACAGTTCACAGGGCGCAGGCGTTCCGCCCGCACCGATCGTTTACCCCACGTGTATGTTCGTTTGCTTTCGCCTTCCACCGGTATTATGCCTCACACTTCGAGGGCACGGGGATTGCAACGGATTGCCTTGTGGTAATGCCTGCGGGGGAGGGGGTGGGGACAACCCCAAACTTCTCCTTCGCACCTTTCATGAAAGGCACGGACAAGCAGTGGAACTGACCCCGGAGCTAGAGCATCACTCGGTCGAAGTGGACGGGCGGCGCGTGACTTATACAGCCCATGGCCCGCAGGACGCGCCCGCCGTGTACGTAGGTGTGCATGGCTTGATGGGTGGGGGCGACTCGTTCTGGCCGGTCATAGCCGGCGTGCCCAGCCACTGGAGGGTCGTGCTCCCCGACCTGCCGGGGTGTGGTGGGTCGGAAGTCATGCTACCGCCCCACAGGCACACGGTGGATGGGTATGCTCGCTGGCTACATACATTTCTGGCCGATACAGGGTTGGCGGACAGGAAAGTGGTGCTGGCGAGCATAGCGACCGGCGCGGCCATCGCCATACGTTATGCACGCTATCACCAAGAGCGCGTGCTGGGGCAAGTGATGCACCTTCCGTTTCTGGGCAAGGCGGCCATCGGTAAGAAGTGGTTGCGGCCCGTTGTGGCTTATGCGCTATGGGTGCCGCCGCTGCGTGCTCTGGTAGACCGGTTGCGGGCCATCGATGCCCTAATGCACAGAATAATCCTGCATGAACCCCCGGACGCCATACCCGAACTGGCAGAGCGCGATATACGCCACAAACAGCACGCCGACCTGAACGCGGCAGGCCAACTTCTGCACAGCCTGATGCTCACCGACTCGGTGGCGGAGATGGCTTCGCTGCGCCAGCCCACCCTCATCCTCGCTTCTGAGCATGACTTCACCGCGCCGCTCAGGCTGCTTGAGCGGGTGGTGCGCAATCGCCCTGAGAGGCGGTTGTACGTGCACCGTGGGGGTCAGCACTCGTGGAACGAGCCGTTCATAGAGCAGATGAATAAAGAGATACGAGCGTTCCTTACAGGGTTGGCCCCCATCTTGCCCGAACCCGTGCCTGACAGTTCCGCCAAGAGCCGGGGGCCGGTCCCTGCCCCCGCAGGGGAAGAGTAAACGGCCGGGGGGACGAGCGCCCCCGCGCCCCTGTCAAGGGGGCCGAGCCGCTGCCAATCACCCGTTGGTGGAACCGTACTTGATGTGGTGCTGACACATAATTGGCCGGTATGCTATACTATGACACCGTGCGCGACAGCAAAGGTCTGCTCTACACTCGACCATGCGACCATGGCAAACGCAAAAAATAGAATTTATGCCGACCTTTGCGGCACGACCCAACCAACAACCATGGTACCGAAAGGAGGAAAAGAATGCGTAAGACCGGTTTGACCGTCGTTGTGATGCTGGCGATGCTGGCGCTTGTGGCCTGTGGCCCGCAAGCCGCCGCACCCACCCCCACCACCCCTCCAGTGGCGCAGGAAACGCCCACCACACCGGCAATGGAGACGCCTACCGTGGCGGCGGAGGCGACCCCCACCGAGACCGCGCCGACCGGGGCCATGGCCACACCCACCACTATGGCTGAAGGCACTCCCGTGGGTGGTGGTGCCACGCTTGAAGACATCAAACGCAGAGGTAAGCTGATAGTGGGTGTGAAGTATGATGTGCCCCTGTTCGGCTTCCTGAACCCTGAGACCAATCAGGTGGAGGGCTTCGATGTAGATATGGGACGGGCCGTAGCTCAGCAAATATTCGGCGACCCTAACGCTGTAGAGTTCAAAGAGGCCATCTCCAGAAACCGCATCCCGTACCTACAGCAAGGAGTGGTGGACATCGTCTTCTCCACCATGACCGCCAACGAAGAGCGCGCCCAGCAGATTGACTTCACCGACTGCTATTACATAGCCGGCCAGTCCTTGCTGGTGCCGGTGAACAGCGACATCCAGAGCATAAACGATCTGGCGGGCAAACGAGTCGGCACGGTACAGGGTTCGACCTCCGAGAAGAACATCCGGGAGAAGGCCCCTCAGGCCAATGTAGAGTTGTTCGCCACCTATGCAGAGGCAGTGCAAGCCATGGAGTCGGGCCGAGTGGATGCCGTGACCACCGATGACATCATCCTGTACGGGTTCCAGAGCAGGAATCCGGACAAATTCAAGGTGGTGGGGGGCCAGTTCACCATCGAGCCATATGCGGGTGGCGTGCGTAAGGGCAACACCGCCCTGCTTGAGCAGGCCAATGCTGCCATCCGAGCTATGAAGCAGGATGGGCGTTGGGCCGAGCTGTACAGGAAGTGGATACCCGCCGAGCAGGTGCCGCCGCCGCCTCCCGCCGACTGGCGCGAGGTGTATAAGATGCAGGCCACGCCCGGGGCCACCGTAACGCCCTAGCGCTATTTCACAGGATATGTGGGGCTTGGGGAGGGTTGGCTCTCAACCCTCCCGGAACCCTCGGAGAAGGGCCATGCCCCGCAATATCCCTCATGAGCATGCGCTGTGCATCTGCTGTGGGGGATAGTGGTGTAATGTAGCAGAGGTCAGGGAGGGGTCGGAGAGGGCCTTGCTCTCTTCGCATCCCCTCCCGCCCTCCCCTGCCTCCGCGAACCGAATCGGTTACCATATCAACTACCATGTTCGATCTGGCACCTGAGTACTGGGTGAGGATAGGTCAGGGGGTCTTAATGACCCTGTGGCTTACGTTTGCCTCCGCGCTGCTCGCGCTGGCTATTGGGATTTTGCTGGGCGTACTGCGGTCGGCCCCGCTGGCACTGTTGCGCTCGGTGGCAGCATGGTATACCGAGTTCTTCCGCAACATACCATTGCTCACTGTGCTGTTTTTCGTGTATTTCGGGGTGCCCAACGCGGGCATCAGCCTCGATAAATACCAGAGCGCCATTATCGGGCTGGGTTTCTACACGGCGGCCTACGTGGGCGAGGTGATACGGGCCGGGTTGACCACGGTCAGCAAAGGTAACATCGAGGCTGCCCGTTCGCTCGGCATGAATTTCATACAGACCATGCGCTATGTGCAGCTGCCGCAAGCCCTCCGAGCCACCATCCCACCGTTGGGCACCCTGCTCATAGCCCTGCTCAAGAACACATCGCTTTCCAGCACCATAGCGGTGGAAGACCTGCTATTTCAGGCCGATTTCGTGGGCAACCGCACCTTTAATCCCGATATCCTGCTGCTTGCGGGGCTGATCTACATCGCCATGACCCTGCCCACCGGTGCGCTGGTCAACGCCGTAGAGCGCAAGTGGGCGATCTTGCGCTAGTGCGATAAGCGATAGAGATAAGCGATAGATAAGGGGCAAACCCACCACGCACTGGGTGCCGAACAGGAGCCACACATAATGGCAGTGGGCGAACGAGTATTAGAAGCACGCATGGCGGCCAACTGGCAAAGGCCGGTGGTCTTCCTGCTCAAAATTATCGGGGTTGTGCTGTTCTTAGTGCTGGTGCCGGTGGCCTTCAAAATGGAGTGGAGCGACTTCAGGCCGCTGTTCAACCCACTGACCATACGCTTTCTGTTCTTCGGACTGGTGGACACGGTGGCGGTGTCTCTTGTAGCTATAATCGCCAGCCTGCCCCTTGCCACCGGGTTGGCTCTGGGCAGGCTATCTCATATATCGGTCATCCGATGGCCCTGCATAGTGTTTGTGGAGGTTATCCGTGCGCTGCCCCTGCTTCTGCTCATCTTCTACGTCAACCTGCGCTTTCCGGGGCTGGACGTGTTTGCGGGTTTGAGGCTGGGTGCGTCAGGCGACTATCTGGCTATCGAGATGGAGCGACTGCTGTCGCGGGGCGCGCTCGCCCTGACCATTGCGCTCACGCTGTACACGGCGGCGGTTAACGCCGAATTGCTCCGCTCCGGCATACTCTCGCTGGAGCGCGGCCAGTTCGAGGCGGCCCGCTCGCTGGGTTTGAGCTACTGGCAGATGATGCGTTTAGTGATTCTGCCGCAGGCCTTCCGGCGCACGCTGGCCCCGCTCATCGCCCAGTTCACCATACTGGTGAAGGACACCTCACTTGGGTCCATCATCGGCTTTCTGGAGCTTCAGCGCCGCGCGGTCATCCACTATCAGAACAACTTCAACCCGATGGAGGCCCTGTATGTGGTGGCCCTTATATACTTCGTGGTAAATTTCATGCTCGGTCTGGTGAGCAAACTGATCGAGAGAAAGGGGCCGTCGGTGGAAGTGCGTCCGACCGAGTTGTGATGCGAGCCGGAGCGCACCGGGGCTAAGCATGCCGGAGAATGGAGGGGTGCAATGACCGTAACCGAACAGCAGGCAGCAGTGGGTGAGAAATCGTTGCATACGGGCGAGCCGATAATTGTCATGGAGCACATCACCAAGCGGTTCGGCAAGGTGGTGGCGCTGAACGATGTGAGCCTGCAAGTGCACAAGGGCGAAGTGCTTATGATTATCGGACCGAGCGGGTCGGGCAAGAGCACCCTGCTGCGCTGCATCAACTATCTGGAAGTGCCCAACAGCGGTCGAGTGGTGGTGGACGGCATCGAATTGGGCAAGGACAAGACCAATATCAACAAGGTGCGGGCTGAAGTGGGCATGGTGTTTCAGCGATTCGAGTTGTTCCCCCATCTGACGGTTCTGGAGAACATCACACTGGCCCAACGGGTTGTGCGCAAGCGCAGCAGGCAAGAGGCCGAGCGCATAGCCCTGCAACTTCTGGAGCGGGTGGGTATACCTGAGAAGGCTCACAACTATCCGGCCCAGTTGTCAGGTGGGCAACAACAGCGCGTGGCTATCGCCCGTGCGCTGGCTATGCAGCCCAAGATTATGTTGTTCGATGAGCCAACCTCGGCTTTGGACCCGGAGATGATCAAAGAGGTGTTGGACGTGATGCTCGATCTGGCCCGCACAGGCATGACCATGGTGGTGGTGTCGCACGAGATGGGTTTTGCGCGGGCCGCCGCCAACCGGGTGGTGTTCATGGATCTGGGCCGGATTATCGAGATGGGCACACCTGAAGAGATATTCGAGAACCCCCGACACGACAGGACCAAGCTCTTCCTGAGCAAGATATTGCACTGACTGCACTGGCGCGCCCATTATTGGTGGAAGCCCCAACTCCCGTTTTGCTTGACACCATAGGGCGCGTGTGTTATAATCTCTTGTCCAAGGCGGAAAACCCCCTTCATATATGACACAGCGAGAGACGCAAGCATAACTCCCATCTGTCCAGCGATAGCCCTCAGCGCAAATGCCAGACGGGAAAGGGGAGGTTTGCGCCTCATTTGCGTGTCCCCTCAGCGTGATATTGATATTGGATTGGTGATAGTTAGCTGTCAGCAAGATATAGATGCCAAGCGGGACGTAACGACGTAACAACGTAGGGCGCAATGAGCAGCGCAGGCGCAGCCTCGAACCCAAGCATTACATGTAGTGCGCTTTTCTGCCGCTAATGCTCCTTCCGAGCACGTTACGCATTACGTCGCCCGCATTTACACAAAGGAGAGGTTTATGACCACAACTGTCCGCCCACCAAGCATCATTACCCCTACACCACAGACCGAGGACGAACTGCTTCAGGCAGTAGGCCGCCGCAATTTCGGCAGGATCCCCTCGGTCATGCCTATGCCTAACCTTATACAGATACAGATCGATTCCTTTGAGTGGTTCAAGAATCAGGGGCTTAAAGAGCTGTTCGATGAGATCTCGCCCATCACCGATTTCACAGGTAAGAACATGGAGTTGCGCTTCCTCGATTACCACTTCGGGGAACCGCGCTATTCGGTGTTTGAGTGCCGCCAGAGGGACATGACCTACGCCGCACCTCTGCGCGTGCGCGTGCAGTTGCTCATCAAAGAAACCGGTGAGGTAAAAGAGTCCGAGATATTCATGGGCGACTTCCCGCTCATGACCGACACCGGCACGTTCGTGATCAACGGGGCCGAGCGCGTGGTGGTATCCCAGCTGGTGCGCTCTCCGGGTGTGTACTTCACTGCGGTCGAAGACCCTAATACCGGACGCCGCCTGTTCGGGGCCAAGCTCATCCCCAACAGGGGCGCATGGCTGGAGTTCGAGACCTCCAACAAGGATGTGATGTCGGTTAAGGTGGACCGCAAGCGCAAGATACCGGTAACCATCCTGTTGCGGGCCATAGGCTATGCCACCGATGATGAGCTTTATGAGGCGTTTCGGAACGTCAACACCAACCCGGACCACAACTACATCCGGGCCACCATAGAGAAAGACGGCATACGCGAGATCAATAATCCCAAGGCCGCACAAGAAGAAGCGGTGATCGAGTTCTACCGCAGGCTGCGCCCCGGTGACCCACCTACCCGCGACAATGCCGAGGCCCTGCTCAACTCGCTGCTGTTCAACCCGCGCCGCTATGATCTGGCAAGGGTGGGCCGCTACAAGCTCAACAAGCGGCTGCAGTTGAACGTCAGTTTGGACACGCGCGTGCTCACCAGAGAGGACCTGCTCAAGATCGTGGAGCAGATGATCGTGCTCAACAACAAGGAGCTCGACCCACGGGAGATAGCCGAAGAGGACGATATTGACCATCTCGGCAACCGGCGGGTGCGCGCGGTGGGCGAGTTGATTCAGGCTCAGTTCCGCGTGGGCCTGCTTCGCATGGAGCGGGTGATCAAAGAGCGCATGTCCATTCAGGACCCGGAGACGGCATCCCCCGGCGCGCTGATCAACATCCGCCCAGTGGTGGCCGCCATGCGCGAGTTCTACGGCGGCTCTCAGCTCTCTCAGTTCATGGACCAGACCAACCCGTTGTCTGAACTGAACCACAAGCGCCGCCTGTCGGCCCTTGGTCCCGGTGGGCTGAGCCGCGACCGCGCCGGTTTTGATGTGCGCGACGTGCACGAAAGCCACTATGGGCGCATCTGCCCCGTAGAGACGCCCGAAGGCCCCAATATCGGCCTGATCGGCCAGCTGGCCACATACGCCCGCATCAACGAGTTCGGCTTCATCGAGACCCCTTATCGTAAAGTGGTCAATATTGTGGACAACCAGCCTGAGGCGTTGGTCGGCCATATTCTGCGTGAGACCATCACCGATGCCGACGGCAAGGTCATAGCCGAGGCGGGCACCAGAGTAGATATGAAGCTAGCGCAGAAGATCGCCAAGACCGATCTGGCCCGGGTCAAGGTCAAGCCCAAGGTGACCGATGAGATCGAATACCTGTCCGCCGACGTGGAAGACAACTACGTCATCGTGCAGGCCAACGCCCGTGTGGATGACGAAGGGCACTTCCTCGACCCGGTGGTGACGGTGCGCTACCACCGCGAGTTTACCCAGCGCCCCGTCGAACAGGTCAATTATATGGACGTGTCGCCCAAGCAGGTGGTGTCGGTAGCCACCGCCCTCATACCCTTCCTTGAGCACGACGATGCCAACCGAGCGCTGATGGGGGCCAACATGCAGAGGCAAGCGGTGCCCCTGCTCACGCCCAGAGCGCCTATCGTAGGCACGGGTGTGGAGGCACAGGCCGCCCGAGATTCGGGTCAGGTGGTGCTGGCCAAGCAAGACGGCGTAGTGGTCAAGGCCGACGCTTCCCGCATCGTCATTCGTGACGACGCAGGTGTGGAGCACGAATACCTGCTCCAGAAGTTCGTGCGCTCCAATCAGGACACCTGCATCAACCAGCGCCCCAGCGTCAAAACGGGTGACCGGGTCAAAACCGGTGCCGTAATCGCCGATTCCTCGTCCACCGAGAACGGCGAACTAGCGCTGGGCCAGAACATCCTCGTGGCCTTCATGAGCTTCGAGGGGGGCAACTTCGAGGACGCCATCCTCATCTCCCAGCGGCTGGTGCGCGACGACGTGTACACCTCGATCCACATCGAGAAATATGAGGTGGAGGCACGCGAGACCAAGCTCGGCCCTGAAGAGATCACCCGCGACATCCCAAACGTGGGCGAAGACTCGCTCAAGAACCTCGACGAGCGGGGCATCATCTACGTGGGTGCCGAGGTGCAGGCCAACGACATACTGGTGGGCAAGATCACCCCAAAGGGTGAGACTGAGCTGACGCCGGAAGAGCGGCTGCTGAGGGCCATATTCGGGGAGAAGGCCCGTGAAGTGAAAGACACTTCCCTGCGCGTGCCCCACGGCGTGCGCGGTAAAGTGATTGACGTGAAGGTGTTCTCCCGCGCCAACAGCGACGAACTGCCCGCGGGCGTGAGCCAGATGGTGCGCGTGTCCATCGCCCAGAAGCGCAAGATTTCGGTGGGTGACAAGATGGCTGGTCGCCACGGCAACAAGGGCGTGATCTCGCGCATCCTGCCCATTGAGGACATGCCTTTCCTGCCAGACGGCACGCCGGTGGATATCATCCTCAACCCGCTGGGCGTGCCCCACCGCATGAACATCGGCCAGATATTGGAGACCCATCTGGGCTGGGCCGCCCACGAGTTGGGCTACAAGGTGGCCTCACCTGTGTTCGACGGGGCCACCGAACAGGAAATCCGGCAGGAGCTTATCAAAGCTGGCCTGCCCGAAGACGGCAAAGTTATTCTGTACGACGGGCGCACCGGTGAGCCGTTCGACAACCCCGTGACCGTGGGATACATCTACATGCTCAAGCTGGCGCACTTGGTGGAGGATAAGATCCACGCCCGATCCACCGGCCCCTACAGCCTCGTCACTCAGCAACCGCTGGGCGGCAAGGCCCAGTTCGGCGGCCAGCGGTTCGGCGAAATGGAGGTGTGGGCGCTCGAAGCCTATGGCGCGGCGCATACCCTTCAGGAGATGCTTACCGTCAAGTCGGACGATATCGTGGGCCGGGTCAAGACCTACGAGGCCATAGTCAAGGGCGAAAACATCATGGAAGTGGGCGTGCCAGAATCGTTCAAGGTGCTGGTGAAGGAGCTTCAGTCCCTCGGCCTTAACGTCGAGGTGTTCACCGACGACGACCGCCCTGTGGAATTGGGCGAGGACACCGGCGTGGACACCCTGTCCGAACTTGAGGGCATCAACCTCAGCGGCTTCGAAGCCGACGAGCGCGAGCGGATTTGAGTGTTTGAGTGGATGTTGTGAACCCTCATCCCCCGAGAGGTGTCCGGGGGATGAGGGTGGACAACGGATACGTGTTACACCAATTATCTGAGCAAAGGCGATAAATTCCGGAGGTGCAGGGGGACATCCCTGCCGGGGTACCCTCTGGGTGCGGGGGTACAAGTGACCCCCACTCCTTCCCTCCCCCCACCGATTTATAGCCTCTCTATTGAGAATTGGTATTAGCGAGGACAAGAGATGCTTGAAGTAAACAATTTCAGTGCGATACGCATAAGTCTGGCTTCGCCGGAGAAGATTCTGGAATGGTCGCACGGCGAGGTCACCAAGCCGGAGACCATAAACTACCGCACACTCAAGCCGGAACGGGACGGGCTGTTCTGCGAGCGCATATTCGGCCCGACCAAGGACTGGGAGTGCTACTGCGGCAAATATAAGAGGGTTCGCTACAAGGGCACTGTGTGCGACAAGTGCGGTGTGGAAGTGACGCGCTCGCGCGTTCGCCGCGAGCGCATGGGCCACATTGGGCTGGCTTCGCCGGTGTCGCACATCTGGTATGTGAAAGGCACTCCGTCGCGTCTGGGCCTGTTGCTCGATATATCTCCACGCGATCTGGAGCGCGTGCTGTACTTCGCCACCTACATCGTCACCGAAGTGAACGAGAGCGAACGCCAGCGCCAGTTGGAGGCCGTGCAGGCCGAGGGCGACCGCCGCATCAACGAGGTGCTGGAGCGCACCCGCGCGCGCATCGAGGAGTTGCAGGCCGGCCATCAGGAGGAAATCGCCGAGATTCAGGCCAGCGACGAACTGTACCGCACGCAACTGGAGGCCAGCCTGAAGGAGGCCAAGAAGAACATCAACTCTCAGATGCGCTCTACCGAGCGCAAGCTGAAGAAGCTGATGAACCAGCCCGCCCCTCAAGATTTCTACCTCGAAGGCACCGACACGCTCATAGTGGGTGAAGGTGAGGAGATCACCGACAGCACCATCGCTCGCCTGCACGAGGCCGCCAAACAGCATCTTGAGCAAACTCAGGAAGAGATACGCCGACAGAGCCAACACTCGCAGGACCTCGCCGCGGCTACCCGTGACCAGCGCTCCTACGCCGCCATTCAGGAGATCGAGGAAGCGCAGAAGCGTGCCAACGAGAGCATCGAAAAGATCAAGCGCGAGGTTGAGGATAGACTGGACCAGTTGGAGAGCATCCAACTCCACAAGCGGCTGAGCGAGCAGGAGTACCGTGAGCTGTCCGATGCATTCCCCGGCGTGTTCAAGGCGGGCATGGGGGCAGAAGCCATTCTGGAGATCGTGACCAAGATGAACTTGGACGAGTTGGCGGGCGAGCTGCGCCGTGAGATACAGACCGCCACGGGCCAGCGACGCAAGAAGGCCACCAAGCGTTTGCGCGTGGTTGAGGCCTTCCGCAAGTCGGGCAACAGGCCCGAGTGGATGATGTTCAAGGTGCTGCCGGTCATCCCACCCGATCTGCGCCCCATGGTCCAACTCGACGGTGGTCGCTTCGCCACCTCTGACCTCAACGACCTGTACCGGCGGGTGATCAACCGCAACAACCGTCTCAAGAGGCTGAAGGAGTTGGGCGCGCCCGAAATCATCATCCGCAATGAGAAGCGGATGCTTCAGGAAGCCGTGGACGCCCTGATTGACAACGGGCGGCGCGGCAGGGTGGTGTCCGGTTCGGGCAAGCACAGGCTCAAGTCGCTGTCCGACATGCTCAAGGGCAAGCAGGGCCGGTTCCGCCAGAAC
>DAOTTC010000075.1:0-21472 GCA_034437815.1 Chloroflexia bacterium
GGCCTCCTCTGCGGATCGCACGGCTCTCCAAGCCCGCCGCAGGGGTAGCCGCCGATTATGCCGTGCGCCCCCGCCGTCTCTACATACTGATAGAACACCGAGCCAACCGGCACGTCCACGAAGGTGGCATCGGGCGGGTTGCGAAGCGACCAACCCTCGGCCAGCACCACGATTTTGGCAAGTTGGCCGCGGGTGGTGTTGTGGTAAGGGCGGAATGTGTTGTCGCCGTAGCCCGAAACTATGTTGGCGCAGTACATGTAGCGCACCGGCTCGTAAAAGTAATCGGTGGGCTGTACGTCTATGAAACTCAGGCGGCTGGCATAACGTGTTATGAACGTGCTGCCGAAGTTGGCATAAGTAAGGGTCTCACCCACGGCCCACAACTCGCGTGATTGTGATGGGGACGCAGTGATCGCATACAGATAGCTGGACGCCCATTCGCGGTTGGGGCTTGGCACTGTTGTCCACCTGCCCCCGTCCCAATGCACTATCAGCGTCTCGTCTATGCCATACTGTTCGGCCCGCCCCGCGTCTGCGGTGGCGCGGTCGCAATTGGACGACTGACAGCTCCAGAAGTTGCGGTAAGTGCCCACGGCCCATATATCATCATGGGACAACCCAACCAGCCCGTACAGCACGTTGTCTTCACTGCCGGGACTGGGGCCGGGCACCACCGCCCACGAGCCGCCATCCCAGCGCATGATAAGGGTTTGCTTGGGATAAGCTGCCGGGTTATATCCCACGGCCCATGCATTACTCGAAGACAGGGCTTCCACGTCCAGCAGTACGCCGGGCCGTGGGTCGCCCACCACGCGCCACTGCTTCCCATCCCAGTGCTCTATCAGCACGAACCTGTTGTCGTATGCTCCGTAAGCGCCCACAGCCCATGCGTCGTTTGGTCCCGTCGCTTTCACGCTGTACAGGGAGTTGTTGGTCGTGCCGACATTGGGGCTTGCCTTGGTCTTCCATTCAATCCCATCCCAGTGCATGGTGAGGGTCTGCACCTGATAGCCCACGCAACAATACGAGCCAACCGCCCATACGTCGTTGGCCGAAAGCGCGCCTATGCCGAACAGATAGTTCGAACCGGCCCCCATGTTAGGCGTGGGCACCTGATTCCATGCCACCCCGTCCCAGTGCAGCGCCAAGGTGCCCCACCGCTGGTTGCCCCTATCATAGTAGCCGGCGGCCCAGATGTCGTTCGCTGATAGCGCCGTTACAGCCCGCAACACAGCCGCGCCTTCAAAGTGAGGCGCGGGCACCGACGACCATGCTATGCCATCCCAGTGCTCGATTATCGGTCGGTACGGCCAGACAAGAAAAGTGCCCACGGCCCATACATCGGTAGCTGATATGGCGGCCACGTCCAGCAGTTGGTTGCGCCCCACCCCCGCATCGGGCGAGAGCATGATGCCCCACTCAGGAGCGCAGTGAGTTTGCGGTCCATCAAAGCTGGCACCGGCATTCGCACCCTCGCTGTTGCCCGCCTGCTTGTTTTTCTGATGCGTCCTGACCGGTAATAGAGCCGCTGCTCCGGCAGGCACAGGCAGCAGGGATAAAACCAACACGATACCACACCCCAGAGCAAAGCACAATAATGTGCTGGTTAATAACCCGCGCCTTTCGCTCATCTTAGTTCTCTCCCGAACAGTAAGGGGGACGCTCAGGCGACTTGCCCTGCAAGTCACGTTTATGCTACAGCATGAAGAGCTAAAAGTCCAGTGCCACAATAATGTGGATATAAAGGGCGTGGTGCTTAATGCTACTGCATTGCACTTTGTGTGCAATAGGAGGGCTTTGCCCCGTTCCCCCAACGAAGGGGGTCTGGGGAGGGCACAGCCCTCCCCGGCCTTCCCATTTCCCACAACTTGTCTGAGCCTATTGACAACTTCCCATCGTTGTGCCATACTATAACTGTAACCGGCAAAGGCGGCCGACACGAGCAAGGGTTGCTCTCTCTGGGTGAGAGCGCCCTTTTTGTTTTCAGGTGCCGGCACGACCAAAGAGGAGGAAGCCTATGTTCCCGACAGAGCGTGTGCCAGACATTCTAGAAGGCCTGCGTAAAGACCCGAAGACCGGCCACTACAGAGTGCTGCCCGGTTATGCGATTCAGGCCAACCGCTACCGCATCCACGAGACGTGGCTAGACGAGGAGGATGGCCTGTGGATCGAAGGCGCGGCGGTGGAGCGCGAGCGGGCACGTTCCGGGGCCGGCACCAACACCAACCGCGACAACTCGCCCCAGTAAAGGGCAGTTTGTGCCGATTTGTGGTACAATGTGGTGTAATTCAGGGTGAGCACCCCCTCCCCTTGTCGATCTTGAACTTTGAGCCGGGTCGGGACATCTGGAAACGGCTGTAGGCTAAAGATTCAATCCAGAACAGTCGAGCGAAACTGTAGAAGCCTGAAATGAGCAATCGGGTCGTCGCCGCAAATCAGAGTGTAAGTGCTGGCCGCACCGCACATGCAGGCTGTGGGTTGTGTTGTTGCATGTGTATGGGGCTGGCCGCGTGCGCGTGTGTATGTGAGTGTACCTGTTGCGCGGCCAGCCTATCCACCTGCGGCCTGCCCATTTGTGGCGACCTCTACACCTGACGGCCCACACGGGTACGCGCTGTGACCGACCGTCAGGAGGTCACCCAACCTCTGCCCACAGCGCACAGCACAGAGAGTTGATAGCAAAGAGCCGAGGGCTAGCCGCACGGTCAGCCCTCTTATTGTGTCGTATTATGCTATGCCGGTCGGGTCATTTCCGGCGCGGCAAAGAAGAGAGTCCATCTAACATGCAAACCGTTTTAGACCCAACACCCACGGTTCCACCAATAGAACCACAACCACAACCACAACCACAACCACAAACGCAAGGGCGCGCCGCTTCGGACATCACGGCGCTGGTGGGCAACACGCCACTTTTACGCCTTGAGCGCATCGCCCGCGCTTTCGGAGTGCCGCCCGGCGTGGAAGTGTACGCCAAGGCCGAGTGGTTCAACCCCGGCGGCTCGGTGAAGGACCGCGCTGCCCTGTACATGGTGCGCGACGGCGAGCGGCAGGGCTTGCTGACGCCCGGCAAGGTCATACTGGACGCTACCTCGGGCAACACCGGCATCTCCTACGCCATGATAGGTGCGGCGCTGGGCTATCAGGTGCAGATATGCCTGCCGTCCACCGCCAGCCCTGAGCGCAGGCGTCTGCTTGAGCTGTATGGAGCCGAGGTGGTAGAGACGCCGGCCGAGCTGGGCACCGACGGGGCCATCGCGGAGGCGCGCCGCCTGTACGCCGCGCACCCCGACCGCTACTTCTACCCCGACCAGTACAACAACCCCGCCAACTGGCTGGCCCACTACCACGGCACCGGCCTCGAAATATGGCAGCAGACCGGCGGACGCGTCACTCACTTCGTGGCCTCGGTGGGCACCGCAGGCACCTTCACAGGCACATCCCGCCGGCTGAAAGAGCTGAACCCTGCCGTGTGGGCGGTGGAGGTACAGCCCGCCTCGCCTTTCCACGGCCTTGAAGGCATGAAGCACATGGCCTCGGCGCTGGTGCCCGGCATCTACGACCCCGCGCTGGCCGACCAGCGAGTGTTCGTGGAGACCGAGCACGCTCAGGCCATGACCCGCGAGCTGGTGCGCACCGAGGGTATCCTTGCCGGGCCGTCGGGTGGGGCCGCGGTGCTGGCCGCCCTCGCGCTGGCCCGCACCCTTGAGCAGGGCGTGGTGGTCACTGTGCTGCCCGACGGCGGCACCCGCTATCTGGGCGATGCCTTCTGGCAGGACGAGGCCCTGCGCCTGACCCTGCAAGCGGTCGAGCAGGCCGGGTTAGCCGAGTTGTACGGGGCACCCGAACCACCTGCGCCGTTCACAGTTACCGACACAACCCACAGCACTCACAACAAACCACATCAGGGGGACAGCCATGAGCGTGATTGACGAGGTTCTGGAGGCCAATCTTGATTATGCCGCTCGGTTCGATCTCGGTGGCCTGCCCACTCCGCCGGCCCGCAGGCTGGCCGTGGTGGCTTGCATGGACGCCCGGCTGACTATCGAGCAGATGCTGGGCCTGAAAACCGGCGACGCGCACATCATCCGTAACGCAGGAGGCATAGTCACCGAGGATGCCCTGCGTTCGCTGGTCATATCGCACCATCTGCTGGGCACTCGGGAGTTCATGATTATCAACCACACCGAATGTGGCATGCTCGCCTTCCGCGACGAAGACCTGCGCGCACGACTCCAGCAGGAGACCGGCACCGCTGTGGTGGCCCCCTCTGCCTTCCACACGTTTCGCGACCTCGAAACGAACGTGCGCGAGCAGATTCAGAAGCTTCGGTCCCACCCTTGGATACCGCAGGATGTGGTGGTGCGCGGCTTCATATACGACGTGAAGACCGGCAGGCTTCAGGAGGTGCCAGCATGAAGCTGAAGCCTGAAGTAAGTGCGCCTGTGGCACTGGGAGCGTGGGCGTCCCCACTCGAGCCTCGTAAGCCGAGGTCGAGTTGATGTAGGTGGTGCAGTGGATATGAATGTTCACAGCAAGGTGTATTTCTCAAAAGAGGCCCTCGCGGCCCTAGTGGAGCACGCCGAGCGCGGCTACCCGCACGAGGTGTGCGGCCTGCTGTTGGGCGAGGACCTGCCCGATTCGTATTCGAATAATGGGGGTGTGCTCAGCAGGCTCATCCGCGCAGTTGTGCCGGTGGACAACTCCTTCGAGGCCGGCGAGCGCTACCACCGCTTCCTGATCGGCCCTGCCGACATACTGCGTGCCGAACGGCAGGCCCGGCAAGCCGGACTGGACGTGCTGGGCGTATACCATTCGCACCCTAACGCGCCCGCCCGCCCGTCCGAGTACGACCGCGAACATGCCGCGTGGACCACGTGGACTTATCTCATCGTGCCGGTGCGCGATGGCCGCGCCGGGCAGGCCCTCGCGTGGCATCTGCGCGAGGACCGCTCGGCCTTTGATGAAGTCGAACTGCGCCTGATGTGAACGCACAGGAGGGGGGATGCAGAGGTGCCCTATAGGTGGGGAGTATCCCCATATCCCCGGTCCCCAAGGGGGTACAGGGGGCCTCCCCTGTCGGCGGGTACCCTCTGGGCGTGGGGGTACAAGTGTCCCACTTGTTGCCTCCTCACAAACGGAGGTGCAGGGGCGCTCCCCTGCCGGGGTTGCGGGGGTGTCCCCCAGCCCCCAATAACTCCCCATCTCAATCTATAGTCCGGGAGGTGCAGGGGGCCTCCCCTGCCGGGGGTTGCGGGGTGTCCCCCAGCCCCCCAATAACTCCCCATCTCAATCTATAGTCTTTCTACGGAGAATCGGCATAAGACAGAGCAAAAAAAGAAAGGAAGTGTCACATGGTGAGAATAATCATACCCACGGCCCTGCGCCAGTACGCGGGCCGGCAGGCCGAGGTGGAAGTGCCCGGCAGTACCGTGGATGAGGTGCTGTCGGCGCTTACCGAGCGCTTCCCCGACCTGCGTCGGCACCTGTACAACGAACAGGGCAAACTGCGCAACTTCGTGAACATCTACCTGAACGACGAGGACGTGCGCTACCTGCAGAAGGGTGACACGCCGGTGGGCGAAGCCGACAGCATCTCCATCGTGCCGGCCATCGCGGGCGGGCTGGCCGCCCCTGCGACGGAGAAGCCGGGCACGGTGGCGACAGGCGTGAGTGGCAAGAACGAAAAGCGTATACCGCTACTGCCGGTAGCCCCGTTGAGGGAAGGGGTGACACTGTCTCATGACGAGATACGCCGCTACAGCCGCCACCTGATCGTGCCCGAAGTGGGCATGGAGGGCCAGAAGCGGCTCAAGAGCGCCAGCGTCTTGCTGGTGGGCGCGGGCGGGCTGGGCGCGCCGCTGGCCCTGTACCTCGCGGCAGCGGGCGTGGGGCGCATCGGCATTGTGGATTTCGATGTGGTGGACGAGAGCAACCTACAACGTCAGGTGATCCACGGCACCTCTTCGGTAGGCCGCTCCAAGCTGGACAGCGCAAAAGAGCGCATACTGGACATCAACCCCTACGTGCAGGTAGACACCTATGAATTCGCGCTGACCTCGGAGAACGCGCTGGACGTGCTGCGCCCCTACGATGTGATTGTGGACGGCACCGACAACTTCCCCACGCGCTATCTGGTGAACGATGCGTGCGTGCTGCTGGGCAAGCCCAACGTGTATGGCAGCATCTTCCGCTTCGAGGGTCAGGTATCGGTGTTCTGGGCCGAGCACGGCCCATGCTACCGGTGCCTGTACCCTGAGCCGCCGCCCCCCGGTCTGGTACCATCGTGTGCCGAAGGGGGGGTGCTGGGCATCCTGCCGGGCACCATCGGCACACTTCAGGCCACCGAGACCATCAAACTGCTGTTGGGCATAGGCGAACCGCTCATCGGGCGCCTGCTGTTGTACGACGCACTCGAGATGCGCTTCCGCGAACTGCGCCTGCGCAAAGACCCGCAGTGCCCGGTGTGCGGGGAGCGGCCCACCATCACCGAACTGATTGATTACCAGCAGTTCTGCGGTATTACGCCAGAAGCCGAGCGCGGCGAGACCGATCGGGACATCACCCCGCTTCAACTCAAAGAGCGGCTGGAGCGGGGCGACCGGCTGGTGTTGTTGGACGTGCGCGAGAAGAACGAATGGGACATAGTGCACCTGCCGGGTGCGAAGCTGATCCCGGTGAACAGCGTGGTGGAGCGGGCCGGCGAGCTGAGCACCGCCGACGAGATGGTGGTGTACTGCAAAGGGGGCACGCGCAGTGCCCGCGCGGTCAACGCCCTGCGCCAGCTTGGCTTCCGCAAGTTGTGGAACCTGCGCGGGGGCATTGACGCATGGATACGTGAGGTTGACCCCTCTCTACCGCGTTATTAAGGCCGGGGAGGGGTGTGCCCTCCCCAAGCCCCTCCCTCTTCTATTGCACACGAAAAGGAGTATATGGCAATGGCTGTATCTGAAGTAACTAATACAGGCACTCGGGATGAAAACCTGATAGCGGGCGATGAGATAGACACGATATCGGCTCTCGATAGGCTGAAGCAGGGTGCGGTGGTGATAGACGTGCGCACGCCCGGCGAGTACGATGCACGCCATATCGTACAGAGCTTCAACATACCGCTGGACCAACTATCCAAGCACGCCAAGCAGGTGGCAGATAGCCTGCGCGGGCCGGCCATCCTCGTATGCCAGACGGGGGTGCGCGCTCGTCACGCACGGCAGATACTGTACTCTGCTGGCGCTTATGATGTGCAGGTGCTGGCGGGTGGCATCAAGGCATGGGAAGAGCAGGGCCAACCCGTGATACGAGGCCGGGGGCGCTGGTCGCTGGAGCGGCAGGTGCGCGGGGTGTGCGGGGTGCTGGTGTTGGCCGGCACGCTGGGCGGCCTGCTGCTATGGCCTCCGCTCACTTTGCTGGCAGCCTTGGTGGGCGCGGGTCTGACCTTCGCCGCCGTCACCGATACCTGCGCCATGGCTATGTTGTTGAGCAAACTGCCCTACAATCGCGCCGCCGCACGCGATGTGCAGAGCACGCTGGCGCAACTGGCGTGCGGTGTGAGCCGTGGGCATTGAGCTGGCAGGCCGGCACCTACACCAAGGTCTTGGGACATATGCACAAAATCCACATCCGAGAGTCTGCATCTTGCACATAGACTACAGGCGCCGGGTGTGCTATACTGCCTGATGTGGGGGTCTATATGACCCCACACATTGAGTTTTTTGTAATTATGTCCTAAAACGGAGGTCGTATGGTTCAAGAATTAGAGAGAGTATCCATCCATGACCGCATTGCAGTGCCCACCCGGCGCTGGACGCCTGAAAGCGCGGGCAATTCGCGCGAGGCCGTAGACCGGGTTCTAGCGCGTGCCGAGAAAGAGCAAGTGCGCTTCGTCAACCTGCAATTCACCGACTTGATGGGCATCGTCAAATCGGTAGCCATCCCCATACACCAGTTCGAAGACGCCTGCATCAACGGCAAGTGGTTCGACGGCTCGTCCATCGAAGGCTTCGCCCGCATCGCCGAGTCGGACATGTTCCTCATCCCCGACCTGTCCACATGGGCCGTGATGCCATGGGAGAAAGAAGAGGAGAGCACAGCGCGGGCTATCTGCTGGGTATACAACCCCAATGGCGAGCTGTTCGAGGGCGACCCACGAGCCGTGCTGGCCCGTGCCATGGATTACGCTGCCGAGCTTGGATACAGGTTCAACACCGGCCCGGAGCTGGAGTTCTTCCTGTTCCGCACCCGCGACGGTGTAGCTACCCTCGACACGCATGACTGGGGTGGTTACTTCGACCTGTCCACCGACTTGGGCGCCGACATCCGCAAGGACATGGTGAACGCGTTGGAAGGCATGGGCATCAAGGTGGAGACCTCGCACCACGAGGTAGCAAGGGGCCAGCACGAGATCGATTTCGAGTACGACAACGCCCTGACTACTGCGGATAACGCCGTGACGCTCAAGTATACCCTCAAGGCTATAGCCGCGCAGCATAGCCTGTATTGCACATTCATGCCCAAGCCCATCTTCGGCATCAACGGCTCCGGCATGCATACCCACCAGAGCCTCAGCGACATCGAGACCGGGGATAACCTGTTCGCGGACCCGGATGACGCTTACGGCCTGTCGCCCATCGCCAAGAAGTACATCGCCGGGCAGTTGAAGCACGCGCGCGGCATGTGCGCGGTGTTGGCCCCGCTGGTGAACTCGTACAAGAGGCTGGTGCCCGGCTACGAAGCGCCGGTGTACATCTCGTGGGCGCGGGTCAACCGTTCGGCACTGATCCGCGTGCCCAAGAACCGCCCCGGCAAGACGCAGGCCGCCCGCATTGAACTGCGCTGCCCCGACCCTTCCTGCAACCCCTATCTGGCGTTCGCAGTGATGCTGAGGGCCGGGCTGGAAGGCATCGAAAAGAACTTGGAAGTGCCTGAGCCGGTGGAGGAGAACTTGTACCACTTCGACGAAAGCGAGCGCCGCCGCCGCAACATCCAGACCTTGCCGGGCAGTCTGGCCGAGGCGCTGGACGAGATGGAGCGGGACGAGCTGGTGCGTGAAACACTCGGCGATCACATCACCGAGCGCCTGCTCGAAGCCAAGCGCGACGAGTGGGACCAGTTCCGCAAAGTGGTCACGCAGTGGGAGCTTGATCGCTATCTGGAAGTATATTGATGGCGTAGCACGGTGGGATCGGGTCGAACCCGATCCCACATGTGTTTGATTGGACGGAGGCCACAACACACATCATCGCAATCCGGTCCGTGTCTCACCTGATCGATCGTTCAAATTCATCAGTAGGGGGATTTTGCAATGGTCATGGTAAGAAACGGAGCAAAGGACGAGACCACCCGGCGTGGGGCAACAAGCCCTCAAGAGGTGCTCGAATTGTGCAGGGAACACGGCATCAAGATAGTGGACTTCAAGTTCATTGACCTGCCGGGCACATGGCAGCACTTCAGCATACCCGCACGCGAATTGACCGAGAGTATCTTCGCCGAGGGTATAGGCTTCGACGGCTCTTCGATCCGCGGCTTCCAGAAGATACACGAGTCCGACATGCTGCTGGTACCCGACCCGGGGACGGCCTTTGTGGACCCCGTGTTGCGCGTGCCCACGCTGAGCATCATCTGCGATGTGTACGACCCCATCACCGGCGAGCCTTACGAGCGCGATCCGCGCCTCATCGCCCGGCGTGCCGAGCGGTATCTGGTGGAAACGGGCATCGCCACCACCAGCTACTGGGGTCCGGAGGTCGAGTTTTACATCTTCAACTCCATCCGATTCGACCAGACGGCCAACACAGGCTTCTATTATATTGACAGCGATGAGGGCATCTGGAACTCCGGCGCTGATGCCCCTAACCTCGCCTACAGGCCCCGCTTCAAAGAAGGCTACTTCCCCGTGCCACCTACCGACAAGCTTCAGGACCTGCGCTCCGAGATAGTGCTGGCGCTGGAGGCGGCGGGTATACAGGTGGAAGTACAGCACCACGAAGTAGGCACGGCAGGACAGGCCGAAATTGACATGCGCTTCGACACGCTGGTCAACATGGCCGATAAGGTGATGAAGTACAAGTATATCATCAAGAATGTGTGCTCCAAAGCCGGTTACGTGGCTACCTTCATGCCCAAGCCGCTGTTCGGGGACAACGGTTCGGGCATGCATGTGCACCAGAGCCTGTGGAACGGAGACACACCCCTGTTCGCCGATGCACACGGCTACGGCGGGTTGAGCGAGGCGGCCCGGCACTACATCGGCGGCCTGCTGCACCACGCGCCGGCACTGTTGGCTCTGGTCGCGCCCACCACCAACAGCTATCGCCGTCTGGTGCCCGGCTTCGAAGCGCCTATCAATCTGGTGTACTCTAAGCGCAACCGCTCGGCCTGTGTGCGCATCCCGATGTATTCAAACAACCCAAGGGCCAAGCGCATCGAGTTCCGCGCACCCGACCCGTCCTGCAACCCCTATCTGGCCTTCGCGGCCCTGCTCATGGCTGGACTGGACGGGGTGCTCAATAAGATAGAGCCGCCCGACCCAATAGACGAGGATATCTACGAGTTGGACGCCGAGGCCAAAGCCTGCATCCGCTCCACGCCCGGTTCGCTGGCCGAAGCGCTGGAGGCACTGGAGGCCGACCACGAGTTCCTGCTGAAAGGCGGGGTGTTCAGCAAAGGTCTGGTCCAGACGTGGATAGAGTACAAGCGCGAGCGCGAGCTTGTGCCCGTACAACTGCGTCCACACCCCTATGAGTTCTTCCTGTATTCCGACATATAGTGTGGGTTAGCGTAGGGGCAGCCACAAGTGCCGCCCCAGAGGGGGAGGGCAGGGGAGGGCAAAGCCCTCCCCTTACTTTGTTGACTCGGCCCGACCGCTAGTGTATTATGAACCTGCTCGCCATGGAGATAGACGCGTGTCGGCCCAACCGGCCCCCGACCGGCTGAAATGGTATGCTGCCTTGATACCTGACCTGCGCCCCGGAGAACAGCTTCTCATTATACAGCGGCGCCACCCTGCCGTGCTGATCGGCAGGTTGTTGCCCCCTGCCGCCCTGCTCGTCCTGTGGCTCGGTGCCTCTCTCCTCGGTATGCCCGCTCTCCCAAGCACTCAGCCCCACCCGCTTGCGCCGGTGCTGTGCTCCGTGTGGGCGGGCATCACGTGTGCGCTTGTGCTGTGGGCCGTCTACGCCCTCTTCGATTGGATGGACGACTGGATCGCCCTCACCACCCGCCGCATAATTATAATGGACAAACTGCGGCTTCTCCGCGAGACCCGTCGTGAGGTGCCCTTAGCCAGAGTCCAGAACGTGGTGGTCGAATACCCCAACCTGCTGAACAAAGTTCTCGATTTCGGTACCCTCATGGTGGACACCGCCGGGGTTGGCTTGCTCACCTTCGCGGGCCTGCCCCAGCCCCACGTCATGCGCGAAGCCATCTTCGCACAGCAGGCCGCGCTGCGCTCCACCCAGTTGCCCCCCGAACATAGGCGCAGAGCCGCCATACGCAACATCCTCGCCGGCGGGCAGGCCCCGCATCAGCGCCCTGCTCAGCCGGCCGACCTGTCCGACCGGCCGACGCCCCCCAGCGGTATCGTTCGACCCGGCCAACACCCCCACCAACCCGGCAAGTTCGGCGCTACACAACTGCTTGACACCCTGCTGCCCATCGCGCCCCTGCGCTACGGAGACGTGGTGGTGTGGCACCGGCACTGGTACTTCCTGCTGCGCGGCCTGCTGTGGCCTACAGCCCTGTATGGGGCCGCTCTGATTGCATGGTTCGCCACCATGGCCCTCACCGGCCCCGGCATGTCGGGTCATCTGGAACTTATCCTCGGCTGGGTCGTTATCATCCTTACACCAGTGTGCATGTTGTGGGCGGTGTGGAACTGGGAAAACTGGCGCAACGAACTGTATAAATTGGACCGCGAACACGTTTATTTAGTAGAGAGCCTCCCTTTCGGCCTGCGCGAGCAGTCCAGAGAGACCCTCATCAGCCGTATCACCGACGTCACATATGTGGTGCCCGGCCCGCTGGCCCACCTGTTCAACTTCGGTGATGTGATAATCAACACTCCCGGCGAATCGGTAGATTTCAGCTTTCGAGGCATAGCCCGACCCCGCGAAGTGCAACAGGAAATCATGGCCCGGCTGGATGCTTACCGGCTCAAAGAGACCGCCGGGCTGGACGAAGAGATAGGCGCATGGCTCAAAGCTTACCACGAAGTGCTGAGCGAGCAACTTGAATGAAGCCTCATCCGTAGATCACAGTGGAGTGCATCTGTGTCTGGTCTCTTACGCAACAAATTAGCCATTACAATTTTATTGGCGGGGTTGGTAGCGCTCGCGCCAGCGCAAGCCTCGGCCCGCAACACCACGCAACAAAGCGGCCTGCAAGTCTCCATGCGTGTCGGATACGGCGATACCAGCACCTATATCATAGGCGAGTGGTTCCCCGTGCGCGTCACCCTCAACAACCCGGCGGGCGCCAACCCCGTGCGCCTGCGCCTCGAAATAGACTCCACCGGCGTAATGGGCAATGAGGTGACCAGCACCTACGTGCGCGAAGTGGACCTGCCGTCCCCTTCACGCAAAGAGGTCACCCTTTACGCCTATTCAGGCAGCTTCACACGCTCTCTGGAGTTGCGTCTGGTGCGGGATAACACGGTGATCCGGCAGGTCGTAGCCAATATTGACCCGGTGGAGCGCAGCGCATACAGCTTGGTAGGCGTCATCTCCGAGCAAGCCTCTCTGCTCAATGCCCTCAACAACGAATATATAGGCCACCTCGAGCCGCGCCCATACAGCGGGCGCCACACCACACCTCCAACCCCTCAGCATTCGGTTCCAAGGGCTAAAGTGGTCCACATGACCCTCAACGACATACTGGAGCTTTCCTTTGCCCTCAACAGCCTCGACGTAATTGTGATTGACGGCGTTGACACTACGGGTCTGAGCGAGGCGCAGAAGCAGTCATTACGCTTGTGGATAGCGCGGGGGGGCACGCTGGTGCTGATGCCGCGCATCGGCGATCAGGCTTGGCCGGCGGGCCTGAGCGACTTCCTGCCCGTCCGGATAGAGGGCACGCGCACCCTCACCTCGCTAAAGGCGCTGGGCGATCTGGTGATGACCCCAATCACCCCCACCTCTCCGCTGGTCGTGCCTGTGGCCACGTTCGACACCCACCCCCACACCGCGCCGCGCATACCGGCCGCACAAGACGGCGTGCCACTGGTGGCCATGCGCGATCTGGGGCGGGGCCGTGTGGTCTATGTGGCCCTGTCCCCGTCGGTGGCCCCACTCCGAGGATGGGACGGGTTGGTGCCATTGTTCAAGCGCATCCTCATCGAGCACCCCGTGTACGATTATGAGCAGGGGATGGGCATGTCCGGCTCCATCTATGCCTACAACCCCGTCAAACCGTTCGATACCTACGGCAACAGCATATTCGACCTGCCGGGCCTGCAACTGCCCGAACCCATGCTCATCGGCCTGTTCCTCGCCCTTTACATACTGGTCATAGGACCGGTGAACTTCATAGTGCTCAGGCGCATGAAGCGGGCGGAACTGGCGTGGGTCACCATCCCCGCGCTGGTGGTGCTCTTTTCGGTGGGCGCCTATCTGCTTGCCTATCAGGCCAAGGGGGGAGATCTCGTTATCATACGCGCAGGCGTGGCACACACCCTGCCCGGCGTACAACATTCCAATGCCAGCCACTATCTGGGTATCTTCTCGCCCGTGCACGGCACTTACACGTTGCAATTGGATGCCGACGGTACGATAAACGAGTTTGAAGGGTACAGATACAGCTCCGGTTCTCGGAGCGACCCGCCGCGCATCTCGGGGGGCAACCCCACCACCGTCAACGGTGTCAGGCTCAGCACGTGGACCCTGCGGGGCTTCGTGTCCAACTATACCATTCGGGCCGAGTCCCCTCTGGAAGCCAACCTGTACCTTGCCGACGGCATCATAGCGGGCACCGTGCGCAACCGTACCAACTCGCCCTTGCAAGACGTGGTGCTCATCAGAGGGGATGCGGTGCACTACATAGGTCACATGGCGCCCGGCCAGCAGGCCGAGGTCCAACTGAACGTGACCTCCATCCCCTTCAGCACCCATTCTCCCACCCGCTTACTGCCCCTGCCGCGCGGGGTGGTTGACCCCACGTCCTCCAACTACAACTACGGCGACAGCGACCAAAGCGATGAGCAGCGCCTGTACAATCGCCGCGTGGAACTGCTCAATCTGACCCTGCCCGATGCGTTGTCTCAGACCTCGATGAACTTTGACGTGATCGCGTTGGCGTGGGGGCCTGAGTTGCCATCACAGTTCAAGGTAGTCAGCCACAGCGCCCCGGATGAGGCCATCAACTTGTGGACCAGCCGCCTGCCTGTGGTGGCCGGCCCACAGCATCGGCCCCGGCTGTCGGCGGGCATGGTGCCCTGTGCTGCCTATGCTCCCGACGGCACCCCCAACTGGGCTATCGGCAACACCACCATACCGTCCGGTTTCACCGTGTCGCGCTATGTCGACCTGCTGTGCCGCCTGCCTGCCGGTACCACGCCAGAATCGCTCACCGTGCGGCATAATTCGGCCGCTACAGACATGGACCTGCTGGCTTACAACGTGCGCACGGGCACTTGGGATGCCATAGGCCGGCTACGCAAGCTCTCATCACCTCAGACCGGCCAGACCGCGAGCCAGACCCACAATGCCCTGTCGATCCCCAACCCGGCAGACTACGCAGGCCCCGCAGGCGATGTGTATCTGCGCATACTGCCCGCAGCGGGCGGTCAATACATCGGCGCTCGCATACCCGATCTAATACTTAACGAAAACCCCTGAGTTAGATTTCAGCAACCTACCACCTGACCACCGATGACCGAAGCCATCGTACAAACCCATAACCTCACAAAGAAGTACGGAAACCTCGTCGCCCTTCACGACCTCAACCTGACCATCGAGCGCGGGGCCATACACGGCTTCATAGGGCCAAACGGTGCCGGCAAGACCACCACCATGCGCATCCTTGCCACTCTGCTGGAGCCGACCGCCGGGCAGGCATGGGTGTGCGGCTATCCGGTGACCCACGAGCCGCTCGAAGTGCGCCGCCGCATCGGCTACATGCCCGACTTCTTCGGTGTGTACGATAACATGAAGGTATGGGAATACCTCGACTTTTTCGCGGCGGCCTACCATGTGCCCGCATCCCGCCGCCCGGCCATGATTGATGATCTGCTGGCGCTGGTGGACCTTACCGTGAAGAAACACAGCTTCGTGGAAGAACTGTCGAGGGGCATGAAACAGCGCCTGTGCCTCGCCCGCACATTGATACACGAACCGGACCTGCTTATACTCGACGAGCCTGCTTCCGGCCTCGACCCACACGCCCGCATCGAACTGCGTGAGTTGCTGAAGGAACTGGGGGCGCTGGGCAAGACCATACTGGTCTCCTCCCACATACTCACCGAGCTGGCCGAGATGTGCACCCATGTAGCCATCATCGAGCGCGGGCATTTGCTGCTCAACGGCAGTGTGACCGATATCCTTCAAGCCATGCAACCCGCCCGAGATATTTACGTGCGCGTGCTGGACCGGGCCGCTGAGGCCAAGGCCATTATGGAAGCCGTGCCCGGCGTGCTGGCCGTGAGGATACTCCCGCCCGGTTACAGGCCCGGCCAGACCACCCAAACGGCCCCGGCTGTGCTGCCCATGCCTGTGGAGGCGCCGGGGCGGTTTGACGGCGGGCCGGCATGGCAGTCTCCTCCCACTTCCACTTCCGCTCAGGACATCGCTACGCCGGGCACGATCCCACCACCACCTGTGCCGCACCCGGCACAGCCATCCTATCTCGACGCTCCCGCCATCATGCCGGACGACCCTCATGCCCATGGCCCGGCCACCCTGCACCTGCGCGTGAACGGTGATGACGCGCTCCTCAGCGCCATACTGGCACGCCTCGTGACCGGGCAGGTGCCTGTGTTCGGCTTCGAAGAGGCCGTGAGCGATCTGGAGGACATCTTCCTCCGCACCACCAGAGGGTTGGTACAATGAGCAAAGCCCATCAAAACCTCGCCATCGCCAAAAATGGTATAACATAAAAGAGAGGTTGCCCACACCATGCAGGCCAATCCGGTCATAGTCAAAGAACTCAGGGGGCGTATGCGCGGCTGGCGGGCCGCCGTGGTGCTCATCATCTATCTGCTCGTGCTCAGCCTCGTCACTTGGTTGGTGTATGCCGCCGTGCACGCTCTGGCCTCCATTGAGGCCGGGGGCGGGTCCTCGCAGGTCGGCAAAATCCTGTTCAGCACCCTTGTGGTATTCCAGACCATTATGGTATCCTTGCTCACCCCGGCCTTCACCGCAGGCTCGATCACCACCGAGCGCGAGCAAAAGACCTACGACCTGCTGATGACCACCCTGTTGCGCCCGCGCTCCATCATCTTCGGCAAACTAGGGGCGGCGCTCGCCTACGTGCTGTTGCTCATCCTGACCATAGCCCCCATAGAGAGCATGGCCTTTCTGTTCGGCGGAGTGTCTCCCGAAGAGATCGTGCTCTCACAGGTGGTGATGCTGGCAGCAGCTGTGTTGTTCGCGTCGGTGGGCATCTTTTGGTCGTCCTTGCTGCGCAGCAGCGTGGCAAGCAACGTGCTCACCTATGGCACCATCATATTTCAGTTGATCGGCATACCTTTCCTCTATTTCACCATCGCGTCCATCATGGGCGCGTTCAACTACGACCCCAATGGCCAGTCCATCACCAACCAGCCATGGTTCCTGTACATGAGCGGCATAGTGCTGTCGTCCAACCCGCTCATCGCCATGGTCATCAGCGATACCATGTATGCCAACGGCGACCCCCTGTTCATCTATACCAGCACTACGCTTCTCAACGGCCATACGATACTGGTGGTGTCGCCGTGGCTGTTGTTCTGCATCGAGGCCCTGTTGCTCAGCTCGGTGTTGGTGGCTTTGAGTGTGCGCTTCATACAGCCCGCGCGATATAAGCGCCACAGGAGGGCCACCGGGCGGACCGCTCCCGCACCCCAGCCCGCCGTGCTCCAGATGGACGAAGGTGCGGGGGGCCAAGCTCCCTGACGCTCGAAGATGCATACCCAGCCTGCCACCCACGCCATACCCCCGGATGATCCGCGCCTCAGAGAGATATGCGCGGCCCTCAGGCGCGTGCAGAACCGCCTGCGCTGGCGGGAAGCCTTCGCCCTTATGCCGAAGGCCATGGCTCTGGGCGGGGGCGCGGGCGTGGTGCTGGTCACGGCATGGCGCATAGAGCCGGGGGGTCAAGGGCACATGTGGCTCGTCCTGCCATTTGTGCTGGGGCTGATGCTGGCCGCCGTGCTCACCGTAACGGCATATGCCTTGCTCAGGCCGCGCAGCCTCATGTCCACCGCCCGACGCGCCGACCGCATGCTGTCGCTGGACGAGCGCCTGACCACCGCCCTCGAAGACGCGACCCGTCCCCTCGCCGGCCCCGACCCCACCCCCGGCCGATTGGCCCTCTTGCAGGCGCAGTTGGACGATGCGCTGACCTACGCCCGCCGCATCTCCCCGGACAAAGACCTGCCTATAGAACAGGACGCCCGCAAGTTTTGGCCCGTCGGTGCCGTGCTGGCTCTGCTCCTTGCGGTGTTGGCCGCCCCCGATCAGCTGTTCTACCCATTCACCGACCCCATCAACCGAGCCGCCAGACACCTGATAGCAGTTGAGAAACAGCGGATAGAGGAGGTGAAACGGTCGGTGGAATCGCTGCCGCGCGCTTCCACCGACCCCACGCTCAAAGAACTCCTCGAAGAGCTTTCCCGCCTGTCACAGGACCTGTCCGACGAGCCCCTGTCGCGCGAAGAAGCCATTGCTCGCCTATCCGAGGCCGAAAGCGAACTGCAAAAGGTGCTCGACCCTCAGGCTCCTGCCCGGCGCCAAGCCTTGGACCAGCTCGCACGGCAACTGGCTGCCTCCCCCCACGTCACCACCAGAGAAGCGGCGGAGGCGCTCCGGCAGGGGAACTATGAAAGTGCGAGTGAGGCCCTGAAGAAGACCGGAGAAGATGCCGCCAGCATGACCGCAGAAGAGCGCAGGGCGCTGGCCGAATCGTTCAGGAAGGCCCGCGACAGCGTGGTATCGCTCGACCCGGAGCTTGCGAAGCGCCTGAGCGAGGCGAGCGACGCTCTCGAATCGAGCGACGCTCGGTCTGCGCAGCAAGCGCTCGAAAATCTGGGGCAACAGGTGCAGGACACGGGGCAAAAGCTGGCTTCACAGGAGCAGGTGCGGCAGGCGCTTGCCCATATACAGCAGAGCAGGTCCAACATAGCGCAGGCGGGACATGCCACCCCAGTGGCGGGCACCCCCGTAACTGTATCAGGAACTCTGGTTGCAGGCAGTCCGATTGCCATCGTCGGCAGCCCGGTCGCGGGCACACCCATCTCAGGCACCCCCGTGGTGCTCGGCTCACCTGTAAGCGGGCGGCCCGCGGCCACCGGCACGCCCGTGCTGGTACCGGGTCAGGGGCAGGAGGGCGGCTTGGGCGGCGGTTCCGGCAACGCCTCCGGTGGTTCGGGCAACACGGGTGGGAGCAATAGCTGGGGGAGGGGTCACATCGAGCCGGTGTATGCCCCTCCCACGGGGGTAGATGTGCCCCTGACACCGGTGGCCGTGCCCGGTCAGGACAACCCCACCGGCGAGCAGAGCAGCGCCGTCACCAACTCCGGCCCCAACGTCACCGGCGAAGCGCAGGTACCTTACGATCAGGTGTACGGCCAATACAGAGAACGCGCCGGGCGCGCCCTCGACACCGAATACATCCCTCAGGGCTACAAAGACCTCGTGCGCGACTATTTCACCAGCATCGAACCCTGACCGCACCATGGGCCACGCATGACAGCTTCAGCCGGTAGTGCTCACCCTCACCCTAGTTTCAGGCCTCGCCTGTCCGCCGCCAACTTGTGGATACTGCTGATCTGCGGCCTCGCCCTCGTTGTGCGGCTGTATTGTCTGGACTGCTATGGCTTGTGGTACGACGAGGTGGCCTCCATCGAGATAGCGGGGCGGGGCGTGGCGGCCATCCTCACCGACCGCTTCGGTGGGATGCTGGTGCAAACCCCACTGCACTACCTCATTGTGTGGCTGGCTATCCATGCCGCCGATCCCGCCGCCACTCCGGTGTTCGTGCGCCTGCCTTCGGCTGTGGCCGGTGCCCTTGTGCCGCTCGTCACCTACGGTCTGGGCCGTGAGACTTTCGGCAAGGCGTGTGGGCTGGTCGCCGCCCTGCTGGTGGCCCTCGCCCCTGTGCAGATAATCCACGCGCACGACGTGCGCCCCTACACCCTGCTCACCCTGTTCACCGCTCTGTCGGTGTACTGCCTGCTCAGGGGATGGCGATGCGGCTCGCCGTGGTGGTGGGCGGCCTTCGCGCTCGCCACCATAGCCGACGTACACATCAGCTACTTCGCCCTGACCCTCTTCCTGCCTGCGCTCTCCCCACTCCTCGTGTGGATGTTGTACAGGCTGTGGTCGCACCCTGCCCGCACAGACCGTGTATACGCTCTCGCCTCGTTTACCGCCATTGGGGTGGCGTCGGTGCCGGCGCTGTTGGACCTCTTGCACGTGGTGCGGGCCACGCCCGACCTGACCGCCCTGCCGGGCATCCTTGGCGCCCAACTGGTGGTGTACACGACGCGGCTGGCTCCTACAGGCATCGGTGGCAGGCTCGAAGAGGTGCTCCATTGGACCCTCCTGCTCCTCGCCTCATGGGGCGCTGTGGTGGCCATACGTGCGCGGCGGGTGGAGAGCCTTGCGCTCTGTCTCTTGCTGGTGTTGGTGCCCGCTATCCTGTTAGCCGCCTTCAGAACTACCAACATCGTGTTCCAGCGATACGCGCTCTTTGCCGTGCCATTCTACTACCTCATGGTTAGCAACGGTCTGGTATCACTAGCATCCGGCGCCCACTCCTCAGTGACACGCACCATGCGTCCGCGGTTGGGCAAGGCTGTGGCTACAGCCGGAGCGGGCGCTGTGGGGGCCGGGGTGCTCATGCTGTTTTCGGTCGGCGCATTCCTCTACTTCAACCCGGATGAGCACTGGCGGCTGTCCTACCTGCCCGACTACAGGGGAGCGGCCCGCTATCTCTCCGAAAAGGCTGGCCCACGCGACCTCATCGTCATGGCCGACGAGCCTGCGCTCGGCATGGCGGTGGTCAATTTCTACTGGCACGGCGTGCCGCCCGCGCCCGTGTACGATGCGCGCGATCCTCGCCTGTTCTCCCACCCGGCGGGCGGCTCCATATACTGGGTGGTCAGCTTCTTTCAAAACGACCGAGACTTTATGCACTGGTTTTCGGCGCCCGATCAGGGCTGGGCCGAGGTCCGGCGGTTTGAGCGCATCGTGGTGGTCAGGGAAGACTCGACTTCCCATCTGCTGACCAGCTTCGACCGGCTGGTCGGCAAGCTGGAGCGCGAGACCCCCGACTACCAGCCGGTGAAGACCCTGCGCGGCTGTGTCTATCAGGCGCAAGGCCGGATTTCTCAGGCGGCGCAGGCCTACCGAGAGGCCGGCCCATATTATCCGCGGCTCGGAGAAGAATTCTTTGTAAGCGCGCAAGGCTATGCTCGGCGAGGTGACATGGGCCGCGCGTGGCGCGAAGCCATCACTTCCAAATTCATGCGTCCTGACAACCCCGACTTGCACACTTGGATGGCCGCCTCTCTGCAACAACAGGGCTACCCGGCCGAAAGCCTCACCGAGGCCTTGCTCGCCCAGCTTCTCAGGCCGGCAGGCTCCGAACGACGATAAACCTCATGCGATTATGAGGCGCATTTGCTCGTGAGCATGCATGTGAGAATGCGCTCTGTGCCCTGCTCTCCCCAAGCCCCTCCCTCCTTTATTGCGCACAAAGGGCTGTGAAGTAGCACTGGATGCGCACCACACCCTCGTATGGTACATTTGTCACGCCCCCTCTGACCATGAGAGGCTATTTCCCAGCACATCGTTTAATGCTACACTCACTGCGAGGTTTGGGACCATAATTGGCGGTCTCTAAAGGCCTTGTGCCTATTCCTACACGAACGCCCAGCTTGTGTAGGGATGGGCACAAGGCCTGTCCATGACGAAAATGACCTTGCCGTAAAAGAGGGCGATTCCTCCCCACATCCTGAGGTCCACTTTACTCTCATGCTCGGTTCAAAAACGCCCATTGCCAGTAAGCCAACCGCTACCTTCGGTGCACCGTCGCGCTCTATGTGGCTGGCGCTTATAGGCATATGCCTGCTGGGGCTGGCCCTCAGACTGTACTGCCTCGACTGCCATGGCCTGTGGTATGACGAACTGGCTTCCGTCGAGGCAGCACAGCGAGGCCTGAGCGCCATCTTCACCGACCGCTTCGGCTGGCTGCACACCCAGACCCCACTGCACTACCTGATTGTGTGGCTCACCACCCTGCCCCTTGACCCTGCGCTCAGCGCGGTGCCGGTGCGCCTCCCCTC
>DAOTTC010000076.1:0-9060 GCA_034437815.1 Chloroflexia bacterium
CTGCGGGCACGCGGTCACCCTGCTGGGGCACTGCCACCCGCGCGTGGTGGCCGCCATCCAACAGCAGGCCGCGCGCCTCATCTTCTACTCTAACATCGTGTACAACGACGTGCGCGCCCGATACGCGGCAAAGCTGGTGGGCGCGGCCCCCGAAGGGTACGGTCAGGTGTTCTTCTGCAACTCCGGGGCCGAGGCCAACGAGACCGCCCTCAAGCTGGCCCGCAAGTTCACCGGCAGGCCCAGAATCATCTCCATGGAAGGGGCCTTCCACGGGCGCACCATGGGCGCACTGGCCCTGACCGCCAACCCTAAATACAGGGCGGGCTTCGAGCCGCTTGTGCCCGGCGTGCAGTTTGCCCCGTTCGGCGACCTGCAAGCCCTGTCGGCCATGATGGGCGAGGATGTGGCCGCAGTGATAATCGAGCCACTGCAGAGCATCGCAGGCGTGCGCGTGGCCCAACCAGCGTACTACCGGGGCCTGCGCGAGCTGTGCGACAGGTGGGGCGCTGTGCTCATATTCGACGAGATACAGACCGGGCTGGGGCGCACCGGCAGGCTGTGGGTGGGCGAGCACTGGGGCGTGATGCCCGACATCATAACCCTCGCCAAGGGCATAGCAGGCGGCGTGCCTATGGGCGCCACCCTGATCTGCTCGCGTATCGCCCGCACCGTCAGGCTGGACGAGCACGGCTCGACCTTCGGGGGCGGGCCGCTGGCCTGCGCCGCCGCTCTGGCTGTTCTGGACACCATACTTGAGGAAGACCTGCCCGCGCACGCCGCGGCCATGGGCGAGTTGATCAAACAGCGGGTAGGCGCACTGCGCCACGTCAGGGAGGTGCGCGGCATGGGCCTCCTGCTCGGCCTGAGTCTGGACCTGCCCGCCCGTCAGGTGCAGTCCGCCGTGCTCGAACGCGGCATCATTCTGGGCACCTCGGCAGACCCCGGCGTACTGCGCCTCATGCCCCCCATGGTGGTCACCGAGCAGGACGTGGAGCATCTGACGGCAGTGCTGGCCGACGTGCTGAACAATTTACCTGAGCAAGGAGATAAATAGCGGGGGTGCAGGGGAGTGCCCCACCTGTCTTCCCCCCAAAAATGGGGGTGCAGGGGCACTCCCCTGCCGGGGGTATGGGGGTGTCCCCCAACTCCCCCCGGGTTCATAATCTTTCTATGGAGAACTGGCATAAGAGGACACAGTGCCATGGACACACAAACGTACATACACACTCACACTGAGGCCCGCGCCGCGGGTCAGGCCGGCGGGCACAGTCAGCGCATTGTGGTCAAGCTGGGGGGAGAGGTCCTGCTCAACTCGCCCGGCCTCGATTCGCTGGCCGGTCAGGTGGCCGCGCTGGTGCGCGATGGGGTGGGCGTAGTGGTGGTGCACGGGGGTGGGCCGCAGGCCGACGCGCTGGCCGCACGGCTGGGGCACCGCGTGCGCAAGGTGGCAGGCCGGCGCATCACCGATGATGACGCGCTGGAAGTAGCCAAGATGGTGTATGGAGGCAGTATCAACGTAGAGCTGGTGGCCGCTGTGAGCAGGCACGGGGCGCGCGCCGTGGGCCTGTCCGGGGTGGACGCCGGGTTGATAAGGGTTACCCGCCGCCCGCCCACGCCCGTGCTCGACCCGGCCACCGGCACCGAGGAGTGGGTGGATTTCGGGCACGTGGGCGATGTGCGGTCGGTGGACGTGTGGATACTGGAACTGTTGATGGGCGCGGGCTGTGTGCCGGTGGTGGCATCGCTGGCCGCCGACCATCAGGGCCGCATCTACAACGTCAACGCCGACACGGTGGCGCAGGCTCTGGCCGTGGCGCTTGGGGCGTGCAGGCTGGTGCTGGTGACCAACGTGCCGGGCATCCTGCGCGACCCGTCGGACCCGGCTTCCGTACTGCCTGTGTGCACCCCACGCGACATACAGGCCATGGTGGCGGCGGGCGCCATCTCCGGCGGCATGCTTCCCAAGGTGCACAACTGCATCGCGGCGCTTCGGGCAGGCGTGCGCGCCGTGCACATACTGGACGGCACCCTGCCCCACCCGCCACTGCTCGACAGCATCAGGGGCGGCACCGCCGGCACGCTGGTAAGCGATGGGGATGAGTGAAGGAATTGAACCACAGAAAGAGTAAAGCAAAGCGAAGCCCTGAGAAAGGAGATGTGAGGCTATGATGGGCGATGTGTCTGCCGGGGGCACGGCACACGCAGGGAGTGCGCATCAGACCGAGCCGCTGTCCTACCCCCTGCGCGGCCAGCACTTCCTGAACACCGCCGACTTCCCTCAGGAGGTGGTGGTGGAGCTTGTGGAGCGGGCGCTGGCCCTCAAGCGCGAGGGCGCCGACCGCCAACTGCTGAGGGGGCTGGTGGTGGGCATGCTGTTCTTCAACCCGTCACTGCGCACTAAAGCGTCGCTGGCGGCGGGCGTGGCGCGGCTGGGTGGCACAGCCATTGACCTCGGCGGGGGTGCGGGCACCTACGTGTTCGAGTTCCGCGATGGGGTGGTCATGGACGGGGCCACTCAGGAGCACATCAAAGAGGCCGCCCCGGTCATATCTCAGTACTGCGATGCCATTGCTGTGCGCGCCAGCGAGCTGATCACCACCGGTGCCAGCGCCGCAGACGCTTCGGCAACGTGGGCCGAGGCCAAAAAGGACACCGTGATACGCAGTTTCGCCCGATACGCTTCGGTGCCGGTGATCAATCTGGAGTCCAACGTGTACCACCCGTGTCAGGGTCTGGGCGATGCGCTCACCCTGCGCGAGGTGTTTGGCAGCACAAAGGGCAAGAAATACGTGCTCACGTGGGCTTACCACCCCAAACCCCTGCCCACCGCCACCCCGCATTCGCAACTGCTGGCGGCCTGCGACATGGGCTGTCAGGTCACGCTGGCCTTCCCGGAGGGCTGGGACCTCGACGAGGAGGTGGTGACCATCGCCGCCCGGCGGGCCGAGGCGGCGGGCGGATCGCTCGCCATCAGCCACGACATGGCTGAGGCCGCCCGCGGAGCCGACGTGATCTGCGCCAAAAGCTGGGGAGCTATCAAATATTACGGGCACTGGGAAACCGAAAAATCCATCCGCGAAACCCTGCGGCACTGGATAGTGAACGAGCAGTTGATGGCCCTCACCAACAACGCACGCTTCATGCACTGCCTGCCCACGCGCCGCAACGTGGAGGTCACCGACGGCGTGCTGGACAGCCCCAACAGCATAGTGATACAGCAGGCCGCCAACCGCATGCACGCCCAGAACGCCCTGCTCGCCAGCCTGCTGGGGCGCTGGCACTGGCGCGACAGCATATCCACCGCAGGGGTGTGAAAGTGAAAGCTGCCATCTGGTAAGACGGAAGCATGATGGAGCAACAAGCAGGACTTTCTCCCGGAACATGGTCACAGCACTACCATAGACAGCCAGTGGTGCCAGTTTGGGGCACAGGCCCTGTACATACCCTGCAAAGCCGGGCGAAGAAAGCCCTGAGTAAGGTGAGAACAGGATGAAGCTCGAATCGGCAACTTTCATAGTGAGTCCCACGCAGGTGGCGCTGGATGCGGCCATGCTGGCCCACGACATCTGGGGCACGCGGGCACACGTGCTCATGCTGCACAGCACCGGCATCGTGCCCACGACCGCCGCCATCGCCATCTGCCGCGCCCTCGATCTGGTAGAGCGGGCGGTGCAGGCCGGCGAGTTTCGGATTGACCCGGAGCGCGGCGCACAGCTCAGCCTCGAACGGGCGGTGATCGAACTGGCCGGGGTAGAGCACGGCAGTCGCATGCACACCGCCCGCAGTCGCAACGATCAGGTCATGGTCACCGAGATGCTGTACCTGCGCGAGCGGGTGCTGGCGCTGGCCGCTCAGGTGTGTTCGGTGGTGGGTGCATTGCTCGATCTGGGGCGCGAGCACGCAGGCACGGTCATGCCCGGTTACACGCACATGCAGCCCGCCAAACCCACCACCTTCGGCCAGTGGGCGCTGGCCTACGCCGACGGCTTACTGCGCTGTCTGGCCGACCTGCGTCACACGTGGGAGCAGTACGATGCCTGCCCGCTGGGCGCGGTAGAGAGCTATGGCACATCGTGGCCCATAGACCGCGCCCTCACCGCCCGCCTGCTGGGCTTCTCGCGGGTGTGGGAGGTGCCTCAGGACGCCATCGGCTCGCGCGGCCTGCCCCAGCTGGCCTGTCTGGATGTGTGCAGGCATATCGCCCTGCTCGTCAGCAAGGTGGCCGCCGACCTGCTGTTGTTCACCACGTGGGAGTATGGCTACGTGCGGCTGGGCGAGGCGGTGGCCCGGCGGCTCCACCCCATCACCGGCAGTTCGGTCATGGCCCAGAAGAAGAACCCCGACGTGCTGGAACTGCTCAGGGCCAGCGGTCAGGAGGTGGCGGGCATAGCTTCCACCGCCGCCCACCTGCTGTGCGGCCTGCCCATGGGCTACAACCGCGACACCCGCCAGATCAAGGAGTGGAGCGCCCTCGGCCTCGACAGAACCATATCGGCGCTGTCCATGCTGGCCGTTACCCTGTCTACCCTCGAGGTGGACCGCGAACGCATGCTGAGGGCGGTGGCCGAAAACTACTCGTGCACCACCGATCTGGCCGATGCCATCGCGCAGAGCACGGGCGTGGGCTACCGCCAGATTTACGCCGTGGTGGGCGGGCTGGTGGACGCCATGATCGAGCAGGGCCGCCCCCTGCACACCGTGAAGGCGGACGAGATAGTGCGGGCCGCCAGTCAGGCGGGCATAAGCATCAGCCTCACCGACCGGCAGGTGCAGGAAGCGCTCGACCCGATGCAGGCGGTGGCCCGCCGCAGGCACGTGGGCGGTGCGGCCCCACAGGAGATGGAGCGCATGCTGGCCCACCGGCAGAAGGAGTTGGATGCATATCTGAACTGGATCGAGGGCCGACGCGACCATATACAGGCCGCCCGCGACCGTACGCTGGACATGGTACAGGCTTTATATCAATCTTCCGGGGAAGAAGGGTGAATATGCGGATGGGGGCGCCCGCGCTCCGCATGAGAAGCACGCCCGCGTCTGGGCGCAGGCAAAACAGGCAAAAAGAAAAACTGCAATGTGCAAAACCAGAACGGGGTATCGCAGATGATTATCATAGACAAAAATTCCACAGCCACAGCAGAGATGGACAGCAGTACAACAAACGGCCTCAAGCTTGAGGGCATGCTGGTGATGGCCGACGGCACGGTGGTGCGCGGCGCAGGGGCGGGCGCGCCCGGCGTGGCCGTGGGCGAGCTGGTCTTCCAGACCGGCATGGTGGGCTATCAGGAGGCCCTCACCGACCCCTCTTACGCAGGCCAGATACTCATCTTCACATACCCGTTGGTGGGCAACTACGGGGTAGGGCCGCGCATGAGCCAGAGCGCCCGCATCTATGCGCGGGGCGTGGTGACGCGCCAGCTGATGGCAGGCAGTGGGCACTACAACGCCGATGGCCGCCTCAACGCCATGCTCAAAGAGCAGGGCATACCGGCGCTGGCGGGCGTGGACACGCGCATGCTGACCCGCCGGGTGCGCACGCACGGGGTGGTGCCCGCGGCCATGGCCGTAGCCCCCGCCGGAGAACTGCCCGCCGCCGAGGAACTGCGCGCGCTGGCCCTGTCGCTCAACTACGACCACACCGACTTCGTGGCAGAGTGCTCCACGCCACACCTGCGCTGGCACCCGCCCGCCACGCCCGAAGCCCCGCGCATAGCCCTCATAGACTACGGTGCCAAGTCGGCCATGCTGGAGCGCCTGCTGGGTCTGGGCGCGGGGGTATGGCTGGTGCCCGCCGCGACGAGCGCCCACGAGGTGCTGTCTCTTCAGCCCGACGGGGTACTGCTGTCCAACGGCCCCGGCGACCCGGCGCACCTCACCTACGCTATCCGCACGGTGCGCGGCCTGCTGGAGGAGGGGCCTGAGCAGTTGCCCGTGTTCGGCATCTGTCTGGGCCACCAACTGCTGGCGCTGGCCGCCGGTGGGCGCACCGTCAAGATGCGCTTCGGCCACCGGGGCATCAACCAGCCGGTGGTAGAGCTTGCCACCGGGCGCGTGGCGGTCACCACTCAGAACCACGGTTACGTGGTGGACGCCGCCTCCCTGCCGCCCCAATTCCGCGTCACCCACACCAACCTCAACGACGGCACTGTGGAGGGCATAGCGCACACGGGCAGGCCGGTGTGGGGTGTGCAGTGGCACCCCGAAGCCCACCCCGGCCCCACCGACACCCTGCCCATGATAGACCGCTTCTTCGCGATGGCCGCTTGCGCAAAGGGCGGGCAGGCCCCCAACCCCCTGCCGGAGGAGGCCGCCCATGCCTAGGGATGCCTCCATCCGCAAGGTGCTCATCATCGGCTCAGGCCCCATCGTCATCGGGCAGGCCGCCGAGTTCGACTATGCGGGCACGCAGGCCTGCATAGCCTGCCGCGAAGAGGGCGTGGAAGTGGTGCTGGTCAACTCCAACCCCGCCACCATCCAGACCGACCCCCAGATGGCCGATAAGGTGTACATCCAGCCGCTCACTGTAGACAGCGTGGCCGAGGTGATCGCCGCGGAGCGCCCCGACGGGCTGATAGCCACCATGGGCGGGCAGACGGGGCTGAATCTGGCCGTGGAGCTTGAGCGGGCGGGCGTGCTGGCTAAATACGGTGTGCGGGTGCTGGGCACATCCACCTACAGCATACGCATGGCCGAGGACCGCCAGATGTTCGCCGACCTGATGACCGAGCGCGGCCAGCCCGTACTGCCGCACACCGCCGTCACCGACCTGTGGGAAGCGCGGGAGTTCGCCGAGAAGCAGGGCTTCCCGCTGGTGGTGCGTGCCGCCTTCTGTCTGGGGGGCACCGGCTCAGGCCACGCCTCCAACTTCGAAGAGCTGGAAGCCCTCGTCACCAATGGCCTGAAGCTCAGCCCGGTCGGTTCGGTGCTGATCGAGCGCAGTGTGGCCGGCTGGGCCGAGATCGAGTACGAGGTACTGCGCGACGCCGAGGACAACGCCATCATCGTGTGCAACATGGAGAACATGGACCCCATGGGCGTGCACACCGGCGAATCCATTGTGGTGGCCCCCAGCCAGACCCTGTCTGACGGTGACTACCAGCGCCTGCGCACCACGGCGCTGGAGATAGTGCGCGCGCTGGACGTGCGGGGCGGCTGTAACTGCCAGTTCGCCCTCAACCAGCAGACCGGCGAGGTAGCCATCATCGAGGTCAACCCGCGGCTGTCGCGCTCGTCGGCGCTGGCCTCCAAAGCCACCGGCTACCCGATTGCACGCGTGGCGGCCAAGATTGCGCTGGGCTACACCCTCAGCGAACTGCGCAACGACATCACGGGTGCCTCAGCCTGCGCCGAGCCTGCCCTCGATTACGTGGTGGTCAAACTGCCCAGATGGCCGTTCGACAAGTTCCGCAGTGTGAGCCACCGCATCGGCATGACCATGAAGAGCACCGGCGAGGTGATGGCTATCGGGCGGTCGTTCGAGCAGGCGTTCCTCAAGGCCCTGCGCTCGCTGGACACCTCCGCCGCGTGGCTTGAGGTGAGCGATGCATGGACCCCTGAGCGCATCGCCGACTGTCTGGCCCACCCCACCCACGAGCGCCCCTCTGCCATCTACAACGCTGTTGCGCGCGGCTGGCCGCTCGAAGAGATCGCACGCCTGTCGGGCATCCACCTGTGGTTCATCGAGCGCTTCGCCAGCATCTACCGCATGGCGCAGCGCCTGAGCCTGCACGGGCCGACCGACAGCCCCGACATCGGCACGCTGGCCGAGGCCAAGCGCATGGGCTTCTCCGACGGGCAGATTGCGGCCTGCGCGGGCACGTCGGCGCACGCCGTCCGGCAGGCTCGCGTGCAGGCAGGCATAGTGCCCACCTATAAGATGGTGGACACCTGCGCGGGCGAGTTCGAGGCCACCACCCCCTACTTTTATTCGGCCTACGAGCAGGAGGACGAAGCCCCGCCCCTGCCCGGCCCCAAAGCCATAGTGCTGGGCAGTGGGCCTATACGCATCGGGCAGGGCATCGAGTTCGACTATTCGTCGGTGCACGCGGTGCAGGCGCTCAAAGAGGCGGGCGTCAGGGCCATCGTGATCAACAATAACCCCGAAACCGTGAGCACCGACTACCACCTGAGCGACCGCCTGTACTTCGAGCCGCTGACCTTCGAGGAAGTGATGAACGTGGTGGAGCACGAGCGCGAGGGTCTGCTGGGGGTGATAGCGCAGTTCGGCGGGCAGACCGCGCTCAACCTGATCCGGCCCCTTGCCGAGGCGGGCGTGCCACTGCTGGGCACCCCACCGCAGGCCATCGCGGCCACCGAGGACCGCAGGCAGATGGCCGCGGTGTGCGAGCGGCTGGGCATCCCCATCCCCGCGTGGACCATAGCGCACAGCGAGGACGAGCTTGAGGCCTTCGCCCCGCAGATAGGCTTCCCGGTGCTGGTGCGCCCATCGTACGTGCTGGGCGGGCGGGGCATGCGCATCATCCACGGTCCGCAGGAACTGCGCGCCTACCTGAGCGGCCTCGGTCCGCACCTGCGCCGCCACCCGGTGCTGGTTGACCGGTTCCTTGAGGATGCCACCGAGGTGGACGTGGACGGCGTGTCAGACGGGCACGAGGTGTTCACGGTGATTATGGAACAGATCGAGAAGGCGGGCATCCATTCGGGCGACAGCTCGTGCGTGTACCCGCCGCAGACCCTGTCGCCAGAGGCGATAGAGCAGATAGAGCGCTACACGGCCATGCTGGCGCGGCACCTCGGGGTGGTGGGGCTGATCAACGTGCAGTATGCGGTCAGGGACGGCACGGTGTATCTGCTGGAGGTGAACGCGAGGGCTTCGCGCACCGTGCCCTTCGCCAGCAAGGCCACGGGCGTGCCGCTGGCGCGCATAGCCACCCGCCTGATTCTGGGCATGCCGCTGAGCGAGGCGGTCCCTGACCTGCACACCCTGCGCCCGGAGCGAGTGGCCGTGAAGACGGTGGTACTGCCGTTCAACAAGTTCCCCGACCTCATGCCGGTGCTGGGGCCTGAGATGCAGAGCACCGGCGAGGCCATGGGCACCGGCCC
>DAOTTC010000077.1:0-23142 GCA_034437815.1 Chloroflexia bacterium
CAGTCGGCGGCCACCTGCTGGCCTATGCGCCCCGACATGAACGACTGGCCGTCCAGCACCTGCCGCGCCCCCATGCCCCACACCACCGGGAAGCGCACCATATCGGCCACGGCGTTCGGCTCGAACACCGCCTCGTACTCGCCCGGCTCGACCTCCATCTGGCTGTGGTTGGCGCGGCATTTGACTACGGCCTGCGCGGCCACCCTGCGGGGGTCTATGCGCGAGGCATCGCGGTGCAGCGCGTCGCTGAAGCCGGTGCCCCCCGGCCCTTCCACCAGCGCCTTGAGGTAGGCCGTGGTGAATGCCGCGTAAGCACGTATGCCGGTGGAACTGACCACTGCCAGCCCGGACGCCGACGTCCGGTAGGTGCCGAACGCCTGAAAGCCCTCCTGAGCGGCGGCGTCAATCACCACCCCCACCGCCTCGGCCCGCGCCTGCGGCGACATAGCGGCTGTGGACTGGAAGTAGGACTGAGGTGGGTTGGGGTTGGGCGGGTAGCCCATATCAGGCGTGGGCAGGGAGCGAAAGCGGGGGTTGGGTGGCTGCAACCTCGCCAGCCGCACGGCATCCTCGATGGCCTGCCGCAGGTCGCCCGTTTCCAGCGAGTTGGCGAATACCCGTGCCGTGGCCCGGCCCACCGCCACCCGCACCGATACCTGTGTGTTCAGCTGGCACACGTGCTGGTGTATCTCCGAGTTGGCGTAGCGGGTTACATCCGTGCGGTCGGCGAGCAACACCAGTTCGGTCTGGTCAGCGGGCGAGCCGCGAAGCGCGTCCTCCAGCAAGGAGAGCGCCTCTGCCTCGCCGGGCAAATCCGCATTTCTGATTCTGCTCATGCTCTCTTACCTGTCGGGTAGATGCGACACTGCTCAAGTTGTATCTCGAACGATGGCGCGTTCTATCTGGGCCAGATGTTCATCATCGTGGTCGGCGATGTAGCGGGCGAGGTCCAGCAGGGTCATGGTGCCCCGCGTCTCATGAACGCCCGTGCGCTGCCAATCGGCCTCCGGTATGGCACGCAGGGCACGCACAAGCTCCCTGCGGCGCAGTCGAAATACGGTCAGCGATTCGGTCACGGGCAGGGTGGCATAGCGGGCCAGCTCGCACCAGCGCCTCTCGTCGAAGGCCAGCAGGGTGGGGTTGTCGCGCACCAGCACCTGAAAGAGGCGCGGCTCAAGTATGTCGTTGGCCGCCCGCACGTGGGCCAGCACCTCGGCGGGCGACCACTCGCCGGGGGGCACGCTGGCCACCGCGTCGGCGTCCTCCAGCGAAGACAGCAGGGCCGCGAAACGCGCCGGTGCCGACTCCAGTCTGGTAAGTATGCCCTCGACCTCTGCCCTGTTCATATGCTCTCCAAGTCGCCTGTGATGGGAGTTCCTGCGTGCTGGTTCTGCCCTTGCATCTTGCGTCGCGCATTACGCCTTACGCGCTTCGCTCATTTGCAGGCCGCTCACTAGGATGGGTGATGCGCCGTGAGAGACCGAGCATAGCTGGAGCGGCTCACCCTTGGCGCAGTGCGGCAAGCCCCACAGCCGCCACTCCTGCGGCCCGGCGATGCCCCTGACCGAACCCCAGAAGGCGGGCGTGCGCCCCTGAAAGGCGGCGGCTTTGTACAGCCCGCCCAGCCTGCCGCCCCTGATCTCGCGGCACAGCTCGCCGGAGAAGTGAAAGTTCATGCGCTTGTCGTCGAGGCTCCACGACGAAGGGGTCTCGATGTACAGGCCGTGGTCCACGCCGGCTATCAGGTCTTGCAGAGAGCCACTGCCCGGCTCAAGCGACACGTTCACCATGCGCACCAGTGGTATGCGCCCCCAAGACGTGGCCCGCGCACAGCCGTTGGAGCGCTGGCCGATTGCAAGGGCGCTCTCGCGAGAGGTGAGGTAGCCGGTGAAGATGCCCTCGCGCACTATGGGGGTGCGCTGTGCGGGCGTGCCCTCGTCGTCCCAGCCGAAAGTGCCCAGCCCCCCTTGCAGGAGCGAGTCGGCGGTCATGTTGACGAGGGGCGAGCCATAGCGGAAACTGCCCAGCATGTCGGGTGTGAGGAACGAGGTGCCCGCGAAGGCCGCCTCCCAGCCCAGCACGCGGTCCAGCTCGGTGGGGTGGCCGCACGACTCGTGCACCAGCAGGGCCACGAAGTCCGACGCCAGCACCACGTCTGTGGGGCCAGAGGGCGCCCACGGCGCGACCACCAGCTCGGCGGCCTCGCTCCCCACCCGCTGGCCCTCCGCAGGCAAGTTCAACTGCTCGATGAACTCCCACCCGCTCTGGCTCATGTCTCCATAAGAGCGGCTGTAGGCGTAGCCGTCGTCGGCCACTGCGATGGCCGCGATCCATGCGCCCACATACACTATCTCCTGTCGCAAGTGGGCGCCCGTGGTGTTTGCGTACAGCTTGCGGGTTCGAGAGCACGACAGCGTGCCGGTGGACACCCGCACCCTTGGGTTGGCCGCCGACATGCGGCCTGAAGCTTCGAGCATGAGGGCGATGCGGTCCGCGATAGGTACCGCAAATGGGTCTTTCTCAAGAGGGGTGCGGTATTCGCCCCGCTCGGTGGACATGACCGACAGGTCGGAGCGTGACCGGCGGCGGGTGCCGCTGGCGCGGGCCATCTCCACGGCTCGGAGCGCGGTCTGACGTATAGAGGTGGGGTCGTCGAATGAGGATGCGGCGAAGCCCCAACCGCCCCCCGCCAGCACGTGGATGCCCCAGCCGGTGTCGCGCTCGGTGGTCAGGCGCTCCACCGCGCCATTGCGCACGTGGATGCGCTCGGCCTGCGAATCTTCGGTGCGTGCTTCGGCATAGTCGGCCCCCGTCCCTATTGCAGTGTCGAGCGCCAGCCGTATCAGGTCATCGCTCAGCATACCGGCATTTTATCACCACACGCCGTGAGGCGTAAAGGTTCTAGGCTTTCGCCCCCACCTGCAGCAGTTCTTCTATGTTCCCCTTGATGGTGTCCAGTGCGCGTTCCATGGCCTCGCCTTTGTCGTTGCGGTCGTACAGTTCGGTCAGTTCAAAGGGTTTGCCGAAGGCCACGCATATGCGGGCAGGGCGTGGGAAGCCACCCTTGGGCAGAGCGCGCTGGGTGTTGTATACGGCGGCGGGGATGATAGGTGTGCGCGTGCGGGCGGCCAGCCGCGCAGCCCCGGCCCGCAGTTCCCGCAACTCGCCCGTAGTGCTGCGCGTGCCTTCGGGGAACATGCCCAGCAGTTCGCCGCTCTTCAACACCGTGAGCGCGGTGCGTATGGAGGCGGGGTCACGCCGCGAGCGGTCTACCGGAAAGGCTCCCAGCCTACGGATGATAAAGCCCACTAACGGATTGCGGAACAATTCCTCTTTAGCCATATAGTTGACTATGCGCCCGGCACTGAAGCCCACCGCGAACGGGTCTATCATGCTCAGGTGGTTGGACACGATGATGGCTGCTCCCTTGCGCGGCACGTTCTCTTTGCCCACCACCCGCAGCGGCCACAGCGTGTGAAACAACAGCCAGAAGAGCACCCGCAGTGCATGGTACCAGCCTTTGCTTGGCTTCCACTCGTAGCTGACCCCTTTCTTATTGTGCTTTCCGAGCTTCTCGGCTTGCTTTATATCCGTGTGCATACGCATCCCTCCTTGCCGGGGGTTCGGGGTGTCCCCCTCCAAGCCTCGCCCCTATTGCTGTGCCTGCGCTCCTACCCTTTGGCCTGCACGAACCAGTACACGGCCAGCAGCACGAACAGCACGCTGTCCAACCGGTCAAGCATGCCCCCGTGGCCGGGGATGAGGCCCCCGCTGTCCTTTACTCCTGCCGCTCGCTTCAGGAGCGACTCACACAGGTCACCTGCCACGGCGGCGGCGCACACCAGCAAACCGAGCGCCACCGCTTGCCCTGCGCTGATGCCCAACAACCCCGATAGCACCAGCGCTGCAACTACACCGCCCAGCGCGCCGCCCGCCAACCCCTCCCACGTCTTGCCGGGGCTGACGTGAGGGATGAGCTTGCGCCTGCCGAAGGCGCTGCCCGCGAAGTATGCCCCGGTATCGCACGCGGCGGTGCCCAGCAACACGAGCAAGAGCCAGCTTGCACCTTCCGCGCCTGTGTCCGCCCGGCCTTCGACACTGCCCATGTGTGCAAGCAGGGGCGCGTATCCCAGCAGCCCGCCCGTGTATGCCGCCCCGGCCAACGTCAGGCCCACACCTGCCCAGCTCAGATAGAGCCTACCCTCGGCCTCACCATCACCGGTTGAGGCCCCACCTCTCGCCAGACCGATGCCCGCCCACGCCGCACCCAGCACCAGCACCAACACAAGGGCAATGACCTCAGCGGTCCAACCTGCACCGGTTGGGACCGGTGTTGCCGGCCTGCCGGTCAACAGGCCGCCGTCCGCATAACCACGTAGCGCCAGCGCTATGGCAAGGGCTACGCCGGCAGGGTAAAGTGGCCGATAGCCAGCCCGGCGTGCCATGGTGTAAAACTCGTGTGCTCCAAGGGCTGTGGCCGCCACGATAAGCACCATGAGCAGTGGGCCGCGCAGCCAGATGGCCGCCAGCACCAACGCCAGCAGTACTATACCGCTGACCACCCGCACCCTCAGACCTTGCAAACCTGCCCTCCCCGCGCGCTCCCCACCGCGATTTCGGTTTCACCGGATATTATGCCACAACCTCTATCGGGATTGGAAAAAGGCCACGCACCCGCAGTGTACCCGCCGGCAGGGGTGCGGCGAGACGCCCACGCTCCGCAAACTGGCACTATTCGTTCATTGGTTAATGCTACGTCATGGCACCTTTGCGTGCAATAAAGGAGGGAAGGACACCCCTCCCCTTTCCCCAGATAGGAGGGGCTTGGGCAGGGCACAGCCCTCCCCGGCTCTCTCTTCCCTTCCCTTCCCTTCCCTTCCCTTCCCTTTCCTTCCCTTTCCCAACGTCTTGCATGAATATGCGTTAGCAAGAAGGTATGGGGGTGTTCTGTGGCCGGGTCGGGGCAAGGGAGTATAATAAAAACAACAGGGGGTGCTCATGCCATGGAGCAGTCAGGGACGAGGATAGGGACCGGGGCAGAAGCGGAGGCCGGGCCGCCAAAAGTAGCCGTGCTCACCGTAAGCGATGGCGTGTGGGAAGGCAGGCGCGAAGACCTGAGCGGCAGGCTGGCCGCGCAGGTCCTGAGCCAGCGGCTTGGCACGAACCTGATTACCTCCAGAGTCGTGCCTGATGAGCGAGCGCAGATCGAGGCAAGCCTGCGGCAGTGGGCTGCTGAGGGCTACGATCTGGTGGTGACCAGCGGCGGCACCGGCATATCGCCCAGAGACGTCACCCCGCAGGCCACGCTGGCCGTGATTGACTATCAGGTGCCGGGCCTCGCCGAGCTCATGCGGTCCGAGTCGTTGCGCAAGACCCCAATGGCCGCGCTGTCCAGAGCGGTGGCCGGGGTGCTGGGCCGCACCCTCATCATCAACCTGCCCGGCTCTCCCAAGGGTGTGCAGGAGTGCCTTGAGGCCATCGCCCCCATCCTGCCCCACGCCATCGAGCAGTTGCGCACCGGCGCCGGCCACTGACCGGCCCCGGCGGGCTTACTGCTGACCCACCAGTATCCAGAAGGTCCAGTTGCCGTTGGGGTATCTGGCCGCACCCACACCGACCACATTCATATCACAGCACTCTTCCAGAATGAACCTGTGGCCGGGGCTGTCCAGCAGGGCGGCCAGCGCGGAAGCGGCGTCGGGGAAGCCGCACGCCCCGGCCTCTCCCCACGGCCAGCCCGTGAAGCCCTCGGCGATGGCCCGCCCCCCGAAATCCCCGTGGTAGCACTGGTTGTTCACCGCCATCTGCACCGCCCAGTCGCGCTCGGCCAGATCGAGCGGGCTTTGCCGGGTCCACTGGCGCAGCCCCAGCGCCGCGCGGTGGGCATTGAGCCGCGTGAACATGTCTGCCTCGGCCTGTTGAGTGGCCGGGTCGGGATAGCGGTAGTTGGGGGTAGGCGTGGCGGATGGTGTCTCGGTCTGGGCCGGTAGGGGCGTAGGAGTGGATGTGGGGGTGGAAGTGGCCGTGGGTGTGGGTGTGGGTGTGCGGGTGGGCGTGCGTCGGGGCTTGGGTCTGGCCGGCTGGGCATCCCCGGCCAACGAGGGGGACGAAGTTGGGGGCTGGGGTGCGCTAGCCGCTATGTTGGGCAGTGCCATGAGGGATAGCAACCCTATCGCAAAGGCGAATACCACAGCCGCGTGAACCCCATGCCTGCGCGGTACCGGCTTGTTCCACGTGTTCCACGGACCATTCCATAAAGCTCGCATGACGTTACCCTCCTGTCTACAAAGTAGGCTACGTTCGAGGCGCAGTCCGATTATTCAGCTATTCGGTTTTCAACCCCGGAAAAAAGAAGTGTGGGCGGGCACTCCACAGCCGATACCCACACCGCGGCAGGGGCTTTATCTCGCCCCCTACCCCCTCTATCGAGACTTCAGTCGTCGGACATCTTGATCCAGCCGTGGCGCAGGGCGTAGATCACGGCCTGCGTGCGGTCGTTCACCGCTAGCTTCCTGAGGATGGAGGTGATATGGTTTTTAACCGTCTGGTCGGAGATGTTGAGGATGCGTGCTATCTCCTTGTTAGAGTTGCCGCGCGCTATGCAATCCAGTATCTCCACCTCGCGCGTGGTGAGCGGAGCGAACACCGACTCGCCACCGTCCGTCTCGGCAGAGGCCAGCTCGCGGAACTGGTTGAGCATCCTCGAGGCCACGAACGGGCGGGACAGCACCGTATCGTTGATGGGATAGTGTCCCTCGGCCACCTCGCGCACGATGTCCAGCAATTTGTCGGGCGATATGTCCTTGGCTGAATAGGCCGCCGCGCCTACCCTCGTGGCGTTGAATAACTGCTCGTCGTCCTCGTACACCGTCAGGATGATGACGGCTATCTGCGGTTGGCGCCTGCGCACCACGCGGGTGACTTCAAGGCCGTTCAAGCCGGGCAGGTTGATGTCAATCAACATGATGTCCGGGGCCAGAGTCTCGGCCATCTGGATGGCCCGCTGACCGTCGGCGGCCTCACCTACCACCTCTATATCTTTGGTCGATTCGAGGGTGTGGCGCACACCTTGCCGGAACAGCGGGTGGTCGTCAACAATCAACACGCGGATTTTTTCCATATCTTTCCTCTCTTCTCTCCTTCTAAGAAGCTTTGGACATGGGCAGCACCAATGTCACGGTGGTGCCTGTGCCGGGCCGGCTGTCTATTTTCAGGGTGCCACCAACGGTGGCGGCACGTTCTTTCATGCTCACCAGACCCGAACTGGACGGCCTGCTCTGGCGCACCAGCTTGGGGTCGAACCCTTTGCCGTTGTCGCTGATGGTCACTACGACCGGTCCCCCCGGGCGCTGCTGCATGTTGATCTCTACTCTGGTAGCTTCTGCGTGCTTGTGGATGTTTTGTAGCGCCTCCTGTATCACCCGAAAGACCACCAGTTCTTGATTGGCTGACAACACCAGATGCTCCGGCACGTTCAATTCCACCTCGGTGTTGTATTGCTCGCTGTAATCGTTGACGTATTGTCGGAGTGTGGGCAGCAGCCCCGCATCGGTGAGCGAAGCGGGGCGCAGGTTGAAGATGAAGCGGCGCACGTCCTTGAGGCTCTCCTGCAGGGCGCTTCTCAGTCGCGCAAGCTCGACCTGCACTTCCTGCGGACGATGCTTGAACATTTGCTCGACCAGTTGCAACCGCATGACCGTGTTGGCGAGCACCTGTGCAGGCCCATCGTGGATCTCGCGGGCCAGACGGGCCCGCTCGGCCTCCTGACCCATGATTATCTGCGCCCACATCACCTGCTCGCCCGCGCTCGGTTTGCCGGGGGCCACGGCGTCGCCTTCTTCCAACTCATTGGTTGACAGCACCCACGCGCCCGCGCCCTCTATCTGGTGGATCAACCACGACAGGCGCGTGCCCAACTGCTCAAGGTCCGAGTTTATGTCGTCCAGCTCGGCACGGCGCCTGATAAGGGTGTCTGCCTGCTGTTGCAGGGCTATCATCTGGGATTCGGTGAGCGGGCCTGTGATCAGCACCAGTGGTTCGGTGGTGCTGGTGACCGTCTTGAGCCGGAAGTTCAATTCGTCAAGGAACATCTGCAAATGCGCCTGCTCGAGGGTGGCCTCGTGCAGTTTGTGTTGGGCGGTCTCTTCTATCGTCCTCAAACGAGCAATAGCATCTTGCAGAGCCGCTTCCACCTCTCGACGGAGCGACTGGACGTCATTTACGGTTACACCCGAGGGGGTAATGCCATCAGCAGGCATGGGCGCGTTATCTCCTGTTCGAGCGTTGGCCGTCGTATGCGGCCGGTGTATTTGCTGTGCCCACCAGACGGAAACCACAGCTTATCACGGCTTGTTATAAACGGGTTATCGCCGGTTCATACGCCTCGTGTGTGTTTACATTGGCCCTGCGTAGCCGGCCTTCAGCAGCCATCCGCCACAGGGTTTGGCCCTCATAAGTATTTCGAGTGCAGGTGTGGGTGCAGTACGGGGTACGAATGTCCTGAGTTGTGCTTATTGTACACCATGCTCTGTCTGAAAGGCAATATAGTGTAACCCATTAGGATTAGTACTTTATTCGTTATCGGGGGTTAGTACTTTCTTCACACCGACGTCGATCGCCCCGGCTGCCATGGTGTCCCACCCATATCGGCTATCTGTATGCTCCATCAGGGGGCCGGCGCATCTGCCCCTTTCCTATCATATGTCATATGCCGTGGAGCGCCCATCCCCGCCGGTCTCGCAACCGGCCGCGGGCCATATGTGAACATGCATATGTGAACATGATGGTATAATAGAAGTACGCTGCCCAGAACAGGCACGAATCTTGCCTGCAAAACGATAAATGGCGGGGGTTGGGGAGCACCCTGACGGAGGTGTAGGGGTGTGTCCCCCGGTCCCCCACTTCTCCCAATACCAATTCATAGCCTTTTCGGATAGATTGGTATAGGCCATGCATGAAAATGAAAGCAGAACAAATGCCGACTTCACAGGTTGACCATCACAATCATAAAGTTGAGATGGAGGCCGGTGTAAGCAGTGTGGACACACACGTGCCCCTCACCCATGAGCAAAAGCTGCGGCCCCGCAGTCGCAAATCCCTCTCCCTGCTCAGGCTCACGGGCAACATCTTGATAGCGGTGGGCCTGCTCATGTTGTTAGGCATTGGGGGCTGGTATGGCTACACCCAGTGGAGCAACGAGCAGTTCAAACAGCAGTTGGTCTCGGAATTCGGGCCGGAGGCGCTGGAGCCGCAAGTGGGCACCACGCCCGTGCCAACGGAGGCCGTGCCCACCCCGCTCCCTGACCTGAGCAGTCGCGGCATCGCCGCCGGCATACCCGGGTTGGACCAGAAAGCATCGGCCCGCACAGATGAGACACCCCCTGTGCGTCTGGTTATACCGAGCGTCAAAATAGACTCTAAAATAGTGGCTGTGACGTGGAGCATGATACCCGCGCCCGGTGGGGGCATGAAAGCCGAATGGCAGGTGGCCGACTACGCCGTGGGCCACCACGCGGGCAGCGCCAATCCCGGCCAACGCACGGGCAATGTGGTGCTGTCAGGCCACGTAGACTACAAAGGGCAGGTGTTCAAAGACCTGCATAAAGTGAACAAAGGGGATGAGGTGATAGTGTACACCGAAAAGGGCCAATATCTATACGTGGTCAGCGACATCAAACTGGTGTTGGAAGAAGGAGCCAGTGAAGAACAGAAGAGAGCCAACGCTCGTTTTATGGACCCTACGCCCGACCCCACCCTGACCATGATCACCTGCTGGCCCTATGGCATTGACACCCATCGCCTGATAGTTATTGCCAAGCCCTATCAGTCCACCCTCAGCACGCAATCCGAATTCACCCTTCGGTGAGCCGAGCTTCCGAGGGGTGCAGGGGTAGGGTACTCCCCTGCTGAGGCTGTGGGGGGTGCCCTCCGGTTTTCAATTCTTCACACCCAATTCATAGCCTTTCTAGAGCATATCCATGCAAGATGCTGAGGGAAAGAGGAGAGCCGAGGAGGGCTGTGCCCTCTCAAAGCCCATCCTATCTGGAGGAAAGAGGAGAGCCATATGCCTAGAACTCAATATGTGCAAGAGCGCAGCTTCTACGAAGAGCAAGATGGCTATATTCTGGAGATATTCGATTTTCACGTGCCCGGTAGCGACTCGGTACTGTTCAGCCAGCCGCGCATCACCAACAGGCGCACAGGGGAAACGCGAATGGGTGAGAAGACTACGTGGGAAGATGCCCACCGCTGGCTGATAGACCAGATGCTGGGGCATGATCACCGCGAACACCACCCCGATACGTCGCAAAAGGATTCGCGTACCAGACCGTCATGAAGAGGCTATGAAGCCGGGCTTGCTTGGGGGCGCGGGCGGGGGCGGGTGGCCAGCCTTTTCAAAAGAGATTACACGGTACCGCCGGTCATGAGCAGGCCCAACTGCTCGCGTGTGGCCTGCTCACGCGGCAGGACGGCCACCAACCTGCCCTTGAAGATCACCCCAATGGTATCGGACAGAGAGAGTATCTCGTCTAGCTCGGCTGATACCAACAGCACAGCCACGCCTTCATCGCGCTGAGCCACTATCTGCCGGTGGATGAACTCGATGGAGCCGACGTCGAGGCCGCGGGTGGGCTGGCTGGCTATCAACAGGCGTATCTGGCGGGATAGCTCGCGGGCCAATATGGTCTTCTGTTGGTTACCACCCGACAGGTTGCGCACCGGCACCAGCACGCTCGGCGTGCGCACGTCGAACAGCTTCACCACCCTCTTGGCGAACTCTATAATCGCCGAGTCGTTTCTGAGGATAACCCGGGCGAAAGGCGGCTCATCGTAGGTATTGAGCACCAGATTGTCGGCCACCGAATAGGTTAGCACCAGCCCGTGCTTGTGGCGGTCTTCGGGCACGTGGGCCAACCCCCGGTCTATGAGGGCGCGGGTGGGCACGAAGGTCACGTCCCTGCCGTCCAGCACGATGCGCCCCTGTTGCATCTTGCGCAGGCCGGTGAGGACCTCCACCAGTTCGGTCTGGCCGTTGCCCTCGATGCCTGCGATGCCCAGTATCTCGCCCTCACGCACTTGTAGGCTCAGGCCGTCCACGGCCATGTGTCCCCGATTGTCCTTCGCATACAGGTCTTCGACCACCAACACGGGTTTGCCGAAGCTTGGTGGCCGCTTGTCCACCTGAAGCAGCACCGTGCGTCCCACCATCATGGAGGCCAGTTCCGCTTCGGTGGTGGTATGTGGGTCGGCGGTGCCCACCACCCGGCCCAGTCGCAATACCACGATCCGGTCGGCCACAGCCAGCACCTCTTTCAGTTTGTGCGTGATGAAGATGATGGATTTGCCGCTGGCCGCGAGGCGGCGCATGATGGCAAACAACTCCTGCGCTTCCTGTGGCGTGAGCACGGCGGTCGGCTCGTCGAGGATGAGGATATCGGCGTTGCGGTAGAAGGCTTTGAGGATCTCCACGCGCTGTTGCGCACCCACCGGCAGGTCTTCGATCTTCGCATCAGGGTCTACCTGCAAGCCATAGCTGGCCGACAACTGCTGAATCCTGCGGGCGGCGGACTTGCGGTCGAGCAGCACCCCTGCCGCTGTGTCTTCGTGGCCCAGCATCACGTTTTCGGTGACGGTGAGGGGTGGGATGAGCATGAAGTGCTGGTGCACCATGCCTATGCCCGCGGCTATGGCGTCGCTGGGGCTGTTGAAGTGCCTCTCCCTCCCCTTGACGTAGATATGCCCTTCGTCAGGTCGGTACAGACCGTACAGGATGTTCATCAGGGTGGTCTTGCCGGCGCCGTTCTCGCCCAGCACGGCCAATATCTCCCCGGGCCGCAGGTCGAGGCTTATGTGGTCGTTGGCGAGCACGCCCGGGAACCTTTTGGTGATGCCTCTTGCCTGAAGCGCATAGGCCGGATCGGGGGCGGGAGCTAATTCGGTTGTCTGCCTTGCTAACTGCATCTTGATTTACTTCTCATAAGGCACACCAACCGCTGCGGGCGGGGTGGAGCGCCCCACAAAGCCTGTCAGCACCACGATGGTGACTATATAGGGTAACATGCCCAGAATCTGGGGCGGGAAGGGCACCCCCGGTTGTATCTCGATGCCACACTGCTGGATGTTTATCTGCACGGCCTGAGCGAAGCCGAACAACAGAGCCGCCCCCCATGCGCCGAACGGCTTCCAGTTGCCGAAGATCAGGGCGGCCAGCGCGATGAAGCCCCTGCCAGCGGTCACCCCCGGCTGGAACGCGTGCACCTCAGCTATCAAGTACACCCCGGCCAGCCCGGCGATGCACGAGCCAATGAGCACATTGGCATAGCGCATGAAGAACACATTGATGCCCACCGTGTCGGCAGCACGTGGGTGCTCGCCCACCGAGCGGGTGCGCAGGCCCCAGCGGGTGTAGAACATGACCAAGTGCGACACCAGCACCAGCGCCACCGCCGACCACACCACAGGCTGGTGCTCGAACAGCCTGCCGAACACCGGTATATCGGCCAACCCCGGTATGCCCAACTGCGGCAGGTTGCCTATGGTGGGGGCATTGCGCGAATAGTATTGATCGTAGAAGAAGCCGCTTACTCCAAATGCCAGTATGTTGATTACGGTGCCGCTGATTATCTGGTCGACCTTGAAAGTAACCGACAGTAGAGCGTGCAACAGCCCCAGCAGCGCGGCGCTGAGCACCCCGGCCAGCGTACCTATCCACAGCGATTGGGTCAAAGCCCCGGCCACATACGCGCTGAACGCCCCGATGAGCATCATGCCCTCGATGGCGATGTTCACCACGCCGGAGCGCTCGCAGTAGAGGCCGCTGAGCGCACCCAACGTCAGGGGCGTGGCTACCCGAATGGTAGTGGCCAGCACCGTGGCTATCAATATCTCTATCGGTATGCCGCAGACAGTCATTCTCGATCGCCAGTCTTCACCATCAGTATCAGTCGCCAGTATCAGTCGCCGGTCGCCAGAAGTAACCGCCAAGACACCAAGGTTACATCATTTACGGCATTTACGGGTACGGGGCGCGGGCTTCTTGCCCGCAGGTCTGTTTTCTACTTCACCACCATTCTGTCGGCGGGCGAGGCAACCAAGCTACCTGTGGCGGTAGAGCTTCGCCTCATTTACCCCATTCACTGCACGCATACATTGGCTTTTGCCGGCTTTTGCCCTCCATAAGGGGCGTTAGCGTTAACCCGGTTATTTGGCTTCTTCTCGATGCTCCTGAGGTTCTTGCTCTACAGCATCCACTTCTTGGCGGGCAAAGCCCCCGGCGGCGGGGACGGCCACGGGATAAGTTTCGGTGAAGCGTGCGGTTTCCAGCGCCTCGTCCGACACAGCCGCTTCGGCCTGATGGGTTTCGGCAAGCACCGCGGCCTTGGAGAGAGCCAGCCCCGCACCTTCCGGCCGCACTTTCAATCTGTACAGCCATATGATGATCATGTCGGCGGCCACGAACAGCAGCACAAGGCCCTGCACCACCGAGATGATATTGCCCGACACCTGCGTGTTGAACTGCATTGCCGTGGCACCCGACCTCAGCGCTCCGAACAGCAAAGCGGCGGCCACCACACCCAGTGGGTGGGTGCGGCCCAGCAGGGCGATAGCGATGCTGTCGAAACCGTAGCCCGCGCCAAAGCCCAACTCGTGTCTATGGGTGAGGCCCGCCACTTCCACCGCGCCCGCGGCCCCCGCCAGCATGCCGCTCAGGCCCATAGCCAGCACGGTGTTCTTGGCTACGCTGATGCCTGCATAGCGGGCGGCGTGTGGATTGGCGCCCACCGTGCGCATCTCGAAGCCCCATGTGGTGCGCGTCAGGAAGGCCAGCACCAGCACGGCGGCCACCACCGCCAGCGCCACGCCCCAGTGCATCTCCCACGGGGTGCCGGGGAACAGCGTGGGCAGTTCGGCGGCGGGAGCGATGAGGGGGGTGCGGGCCAGACCGGGGTTCGTAGGACTGCGGTCCTTCAGAGGCCCGCCGAGCAGGTACTGCACCAACAGCAGGCCTATATAGTTCATCATGATCGTGATGATCACCTCATGCGCCCCCCTGAAGGCTTTGAGAGCGCCGGGGATGGCACCCCACACCAGCCCGGCGAACAGGCCCGCCCCAATGGTGAGCAGCATGTGTACCGGAAAGGGCAACCCCGCCAGCGAGAAGCCCACGAAGGCGGCGCTCACCGCGCCCAGCGCCAACTGCCCTTCGGCCCCGATGTTGAACAGGCCGCATTTGAAGGCCAGCGCCACCGCCAGCCCCGCGAAGATGTAAGGCGTGCTGATGATCAGAGTGGTGGCTATAGCCCTAGGCGAGCCAAATGCACCTCGCAGCAAGCCCGCGTAAGCCCCGTCCGGCCCTATCACCTTCATCAGGTCGCCCGTGGTGGCCCACATCACCGCGCCGCCCAACACCAACGCCGTGAACACCGCGAGGATGGGCACCAGCAACGAACGCACACTGCGCATCCATTCTGTTATCAATGGGGCTGGTGGCTGTGCAGGCGCACCCGCGGCGGCAGCCGTTACCGCTTCTGTGCGTGCTCTGGAGTTGGTAGAAGGTCGTTCCAATGCCGGTTGTCGGGCGATGGATGGTCCTAAATGGATGGTCCTAATATGTAAAGCGTGATGCGTAAAACGTAAGGGTGAAAACTGGCTTGGTGTTCACAGGTCCGGGTAATGGGGCCTCACGCTTTACGCATCACGCATCAGCTTGTGGTTCCTGCGTCAAATCACGGGCAACCTTCAGGCTTGGGAGCACCCTTGACAGGGGGCACGCAGGTCTTGATTGTGCCGTCGCGCAGTCCCTTATCTATCTCCTGCATCTTCTGCTTGACTTCGGCGGGCACCTTGTCTTCCCAATCATGGTAAGGAGCCAGACCCACTTCACCCACAAAGTTGCCGCCCTTGAACGTGCCGTCCTGCACCGCCTTGATCAGGTTGAACACGCCCCGGTCGAGCAGTTTCATGGCGCTGGATAGCAGGGCCGACTTGTACTCGTCGCCGATGGTGAAGTATTGGTCGGTGTCCACGCCGATGGCAGCCACGCCGCGCTCCTTGGCAGCATAGATAGCGCCGTTGCCTGTCTGGCCGCCCGCGCCGAACAGCACGTCCGCGTTGCGATCAATCATCGAGAGGGCAGTGGTCTTGCCCCATTCTGGGTCAGTGAAGGTCTTGGTAATGTCTACATCACTGTGGTAGACCACCTGCACGGTGATGTCAGGCTTGATGTACTTTGCACCGGCCTTATAGCCCTCGCCGAAGCGCCACACCGGCGGCACATCATCGGTGCCGCATACCGCGCCTATGACGTTGGTCTTGGTCATCTGGGCGGCCAGCGCACCCGCGAGAAATCCAGCTTTGTCCTCCTCGAAGATCAGCCCGGCCAGATTGGGTATCTCTTCCTGCTGGAACTGGTCCACGCCGATGAACTTGATGTTGGGGTTAGCCTTCGCAGCTTTTATAGTGGCTTCACCCAGTGCAAAGCCCACGGTCACGATCACGTCATAGCCTTCATCGATGAACTGCTGGATGTTGCGATCGTAGTCGGTAGGGGCTTTGGTCTCGATAGCCTTGGCCTCGATGCCCAACTCTCGCTGTGCGCGCAACACCCCCTCCCACGACGACTGGTTGAAGGACTTGTCGTTGAGCGAGCCTACGTCGGTGACCAGACCCACCTTGAGCTTTTTACCCGCGGCCTGTGTGGGTGTGGCCTCGGCGGCCATCGGCTGTGTGGCGGTCGGTTGCTCGACCACTGTGGTAGGGGTGGGTGCGGCTGCTGGCTGCCCACATGCGGCCAGCACGGGCGCTAGCAGCATGACCAGTGTTACCAGCAAGCTGGCACGTTTGATGAAACGCCGTTGTTTTGACATCTGCTTTCCTCCTTTTGATGTATGCCCGTATGTTAGCTTCGACCGAGGCCATAAAACAGCCCGGACGTGAGGTAATTATATCACTTGCCCACGTCAAGTCAAGGCAGCACGCCCCTGACATCTGGCCTGTGGCACTTTGTGCCCCAGCACAGCACAGGAAAGGGGTTTGGGGAGGACACAAGGACACAACTCTCCCCGGCTCTACTCTTTCTCCAGATAGGAAGCTTGGGGATAGCACAGCCATCCCCAAGCCCTCCTCTTGCACATAAAGTGCCATAAAGTGCCATTTGGTACGAGAGATACGAAAAAGGGCAGGCAAAGAGTTGCCTACGAAGGGGCCGGTTTCCCCGGCAGGGCGTTCTCCGCAGTCTCCGCAGTCTCCTCAGGCTCGTGTTGCATCGGGAGAAGGGCAAGGGTGACGGCGAATATCCCATACAGCATGGGCTTGCCGAACCGCTCCAGTCCCACCATAGACACGCTGCCGGTGAGGTTGTCTAGACTGTACAGGTCATGTGAGGTGAGCGCCCAGTTGACCACAGCCACCGTGAGCAGTACGTAGCCCATATACAGGAATATGCGGCTCATGCGGGGCAGCGCCCGTGTGCCGGTGTTGGCCCATGAACCGGCTGTGATCACATCCAGAGTTATGCCGAAGGCTATATAGCCGACGCCTGCCAGCCCGAATGTGAAGGCACTGTACGGGTCTTCGATGAAATCGGTCATGGTGAGCAGTTGCGTTATCAACAGCAAGAAGATCAGCCTCGACGCTCGCTCGACGCTGAGCTGCCCGCGCAACAGCCAGAAAAGCCCCACGCCCCCGAACAGCAATACCCACCAGAAGTCCTCCGGCTCCTGCCCTCGCCACGTGAGCACTTCGAGCGGCCTGCCGGGGTTGGTAGCCTCATACCACATATGCATCACCCCGAATATGCCCAGATACAGGGCGAGGGCCAGATTGCCTCGCCGGGCCAGCCACACACTGCCCACCAGCGCCACCACGTTGATGAAGAGTTGCCACGGCGTGGCAAGCACATCGTTTACCACTTGGGTGATGCCAAACACCACCGACTGCAACAGCACTGCCATGGGCACGGCGGCCAACAGAGTGAGCAGTATGAACACTATCAGTTGCAAGGCCGAGTACGCCCCTATCAAGGGCAGGGCAAACCGCTCGGCGGCTTCGGCTACCCCATCCACGCTCAGCTTGGCCGGCGCTGTGCGGCTCCGCCACTTCCACACCAGCCACCACACCAGACCCACGCCCAGCGGGATGCCCATAGCGCCCATGTACTGGGGCAGTTCGGCCTGCAACGTGTTGCGCTCCACACGACCCAGTGCGGCCTGCGCAACCCCGTACAGTCGCCAACTCAGCAACAGCGCCAGCACTGCGAAAGGCGCCCACCAAGGCAAGCGCGTGGTCACTATGTCAGCGGTCCACTCGCTCACCTGTTTGGTGAAGGCCGCTATATCCACCCCGATGAGCAACAGCAGCGGCAGGATCAACCCCTGCAACCCGGCCAGATTGGCATCCAGCACGCCCAAGAACAGGGGCATGCCAAAGGTCTGCCAGTCTCGTAGGCCCCGCGCCTGCGACAGGGCGAGAATGCTCGACACGAGCAGCAACAGCACGGCGAACTCGAACACGGGCAGGGGCGTGGCCCGCCACCGTATCAGGAAGAACACCGGCACCAACAGTAACGGTACAAAGCCGGCCAACAGCAACAGCAACTGCGTGGCATCGGCCATGCCCGACAGAAACAACACGATAGCAGTGTTGGTGTTTACCCAACTGGCAGCCTGCATCAAAAAGAGCACGAGCACCCCCAGCCTGATGAGCGGGTGGCTGTGCAGCGCTCCGGTCAGGGCAAAGCTCCATGCCAGCGCGAACATGAAGAGGGTGAGGGGCACCAGCACCACCGGCAGCAGTGAACCGCGCCCCGGCGTGCCGTTCAGCCGGGCCAGCAGGGGAAAGGCATCGCGCAGCACGTCGTTGAACACAAGCACCACGACCATCAATGCCAGCAATGTGAAACCTAAGATGATGAGGAAGCGTGTGGACCGCGACAACCCGCGCAGGCTGATCATCCCTTCTCGGATGTCGGCCCATACCAGATCGCGTATCGCTCCGAACGATACCGACCACAGCAAGCCGATGAGCGCCGCCAGCAGGGTTCGAGTAGGCCTCAAACGCTCCAGATTGATCATGTAAGTACCACCCCTTCCGGCTTCCACCTATCCGAGCATGATGTCATGGTTCGGACATTTGCAGCCCAAGCATGCCAGCGCCTATGGGCACGATGACTACGCCGCCGATTATCGCGGGGCGCTGTGCCACCCCCACCCCGCTCAGGTTCATCTCCAACTCACTGAAGGCGGCCACCTGTTTGCCCGTGCGGGCGTCCAGCGCCAGCACGTGGCCGTTTTCCAGACCGAACCACACACGCCCATCCGCAATGGTGATGGCCCCCAGCCGTGGTACATCGGGCCTGTAGCGCCACAGTTCTTTGCCTGTGGCCCCATCTACACCCACTATGTCCCCGCTGACCAACGGTAGGACCAGCATATCGCCGCTCAGCCACGGTCGTTCCAGCAGGCTCAGTATGTTGTCGCCCTCGCCCAGCTCGGCACGCCACAGCACGCCGCCGTCATCAGTGTCGAGGGCTGCCACAGCCCCTTTTGTGGTATTCTGCTCGCTGTTCATCAGGCCCACGTACAGTGTGTGCCCGTCCTCGCTGAGTTGGGGCCCGCCTACCCCAGTTTCTGTGTCCGTATCGGCCTGCCACAGCAAGCGACCGGTGCGTAGGTCGAAGGCAGCCGGGGGTGTGCTCACATAAACTTTGCCATTGCGCACCGCAGTTCCGCCGGCTATGCGTATGCCCTTGAGAGCTGCCTCCCACCGAAGCCTTCCTCTCGCAAGATCAAGCACGTGCACCGTGCCGTCGCCGCCGTCGCGCGGCTGAGTCAGCCAGACCACGGAGTCGCTCGATACAGCAGGTGGGCGGTAGCTGATGCCTGTGCTTTCGAATTTCCAGCGCAACCCGCCGTCCGGCAATTGCCATGCGTAAAGGGTATTGCCGATGGGGGCGAGCAAGGTGTCACCGGCGACCACAGGCTCCACACGCACCACGCCCCCCACGACCGGGATGGTGCCTGCGTGCTCACCTCTGCCTGTGGTGGGGTCAATCAGATATACATTGCTGCCCTCATCGAGGGCCACGGCCTTGCCCTCATATTCCACCACAGTGGAAGAAAGGCCATGAGCTTTGAAAGGAGCCTGAGAGTGCTGCACCACCCATCTGGGCGCGAGGCTCGCAGGGGTGCCGTCTGCTGAATCGGCTGGGCTGAGGCGGCGAAGCACTGCCCGGCTGTCGGCGGCCCACAGCGCGTCCCCGCCCGCAGATGGTCCCATCTCGATATCGGGCTGGCCTTCATCGGGCAAGGCGGTGTCGGTGAAAGACCACTGCTTACGGCGCTTACCGTCAGGCCCTATCAGGTATATAAAGCCCCGGTCGGCGGCCACCAGCAGGTGATCCCCAACCGGCACGGCAGGGCCTACGTATACCGACTCCACCGAGGCCCACAACCGCCTGCCCGTAGCACGGTCGAACGCCCTGAGGTAGCCGTCGTAGTCCACGATATACAGGCGGTCTTGTGTGACCACTGGCTCAGTGCGCAAGATGCTACCTGCCTTGGTAGACCATATCTCCCGGCCGGTGGAGTCCAGCGCATAGATGTATCCGTCTCGGCTGGCGACGTATATTGTGTCATCGGAGACCACGATAGGCGCTTCCACTGCCTTGCCGGTGAGATAGGTCCACGCAACCTTGCCGGTGGTCACCTCTATGGCGTAAACCTTGCCGTCGTCCGAGCCTATGATAGCTAAGTTGCCGACCTGCGCAGGTGAGGACACCACCGAGCCGCCGGTGAGCACCCGCCAGCGCTCTTGGCCCGTGGCCGCATCTACCCCGTAGATATAGCGGTCCTCGCTGCCGAATATTACCACGCTGTCATCGCCATCGCCGGCCACCAGCGGGCGAGAGGCCACGTTATCGCCCGCATTGAAAGCCCACAGGAACAGGCCGCGCACCTCGAGTGCGTACAGGCGCTTGTCGCTCGACCCGAAGTATATGCGGCCCGTGCGGGCGTCGTAGGCTGGCCGGCCGTACACATGTCCGCCGGTGTGGAAGCGCCACACCACACCGCGCGGCATATCGTCTGCATAGAAGGCCACCAGATCGCCGTCGTCGCCTGCGGCCAGCAACAGTGGCGGGTTGGCAGGCACCCACACCGGAGAGATGGTGGCCGAGTTGGCGGCCATGCCCCTGCCCAACCTCGCCAGCCGAGTGAGCCGCCATGTCGCCGGATCGGACGTGGGCGAAATGGCGGACAAGTGGGGGCGTTGCTGTTGCTCGGTAGCGCCTCTATAGGTGGGGATGGCATTCGGGGCGGCGGGCAGATGGTCCGAGGATACGAGCATGCTGCGGGTGGTAAGCACGCCATTCGCGTCGTAGTTTCGCGTCTCCACAACGCCGATGTTAGCGCACATCCAGTCCCCCCACGATAATTTGCTCAGTTCACCCCCTCTGCGAAGCTCCAGCGCCGTTTCCACCATGATGCAGTCGTCGAAGGACGCACGCTCTATGTTGTGCGGCCCTGCTTCATGGAACCGCCCCGTCCAAGTGTACTCAGCGTCCATTACCTTGCCTTCGGTCTGCCACGACCCGGCGGAGTCCAGCGACGAAGGCAGCACTTTGGCGGGTGGGTCGAAAACGAAGTCAGTGTTGTTTTGCGGGTCGTAGAAGCCCACGATGAACACACCGCGCTCATCAACCACGTGCAGGAAGTGGGTGCTGGTTATTGTGCCTGTGAGGTCGAGTTGGCGCACCTGTGATTGGACCAATTGGACGGTGCCGGTGCGCGCTATCAGGTCTATCGGCGAGGCGCTCTCATCCCCCGGTTGGCTGTAGAACCTGCCGAGGACTTCACGCTGGGCTTCGCGCAGGTCCACCGCCAGCGCCCGCCCGCCGCTCAGCACAGTGGTGTTGCCGCTCTTCCACGAAAGCAGTTTGCCGTCTGCGCTGTATTCGGCATCGAGCCATGCCTCGCCGTTGCGCACCGGCCAGTATTTCGACAGCATAGCGCCGCCGGGTGGTGGCGGTGGGAACCACGGCCATGCGAAGGCCAACCCCACCAACAGCACCAGCACCGTTATCAGCACCATGCCCGCCCCCTCCATAGATAAAGAGAAGGCACGCACGCGTGGGCGGGCAGAGGCGGCCCGGTTGCGGTTAGAGATATCAGGGAGGGACATATGTCGTGTCCTGCTTATTCAGTTCAAGTTTGCAGGCCCTCTATATACTGCTTGATGCTGGGTAGTGATGTGAGGCGCTCGTGGAAGAAATTGTTGATGATGTTAATCACCTGTGCCCGTGCGGCTTCCACCTCGTTGCTGCGGGCTTCTCCCTGTGCCTGCCGCGCAAGGCTGTTGCGCAGGCGTTGCAGCGAGCGCACTATCTCTATCTCCTGCTCGCCTTCCAGCACCTGCACCACGTGCAACACCAATTGGTCGGCCTGAGCTATCACATCGTCCATGGATATCGCAGAGCCGGGTACGCAAGCATCATCCAGCGTGCGGATGAGTGACCACACCTGATATAGCACGGTAGCAGGCTCGTCAAACAGCTCTCGGATGAAGGCCGCTTCCTCGTAGCGCCCGGTGAGGCGGAAGATGTTGTACATGCGCTTGGCGGCCTTGCCGTAGTTGAGCTCCTCGCGCACGTATTTCCTGACCTCTTTCTCCAATTGCTTCACATAATCTGCCAGCGCATCGGGCGATACATGGCGGGCCAGTTTGGCGAAGATAGGCAGGGATTCGGCCTCCAGATAGACTTCCTGAAAATAGGGGTCGAGGTAGCCGTCGAGCGGGGTGATAGTGCCATCCGGGGCTTCCCATGTGACGTCCAGCATATTGCTGGCGTTGGCGAGTTGACCTCTGGCCGGGTCGGTTACTATCCAGTCCAGCTTGCACCAGCCGGGTTCGAACATCACATCTGTCCATTGGATGACCGCAGGCTCGCCGGTGGGCAGTAACCCTTCGAACTGCCCGGCCTCCACCTCGCTGGGGGACCACGATACCGGAGCGCCGCGCTTTAATAGCTTGCCGTTGCGGATCACATCGTAAGGGTACGAGCCGAACTTCACCTCTATGAGCATGTAGTTGGGGCCTCTCATGGTGCTCAACGCCTTATCGCGTATCAGTTGAGCGAGGATGCGGCACGCTTCCTGTCTGGACGGCGCGTGAATGTTGATTCGCTCGAAGTAGTCGCAGTCGCCGGGGTAGGTCTGTATCTTGGACTGGGCGGCTGAGCCGGAGAGTGCCAGCGCTGTATCCACGCCGGGTCTGCTCTCGAACTCCACTATGCGCCCTATCTGACGAAAGCGCTCAAGCTGGTCGGGGCTGAAGTCGAGCATGGTTATCCTGTGCCCGAACACCCCGCTCTGCTCGTCTACCATGATTTGATCGCGCTCCTGCCCGCCCGACTGCCCGGCGGCCAGCGCTGTAAGCCACTGCAAGGCCTCGGCTTCATCGAGTTCTACGCCCAGCCGTCTGGCCGACTCTACTATACGAGCGAGGTCATACGATGGGGACGGTTGCGTCGGTGTGGGTTCGGTCTCAGGTGCGGCAGATGGGGCTTGCCGGGGAGCAGGTTGATGGTTGGTCATTGGGTATCCTTTCTAGGTCTGTGCAGTAGGCTTGAATAGCGATGCATGGCGTCGGCTAAAGCACAGCGCGCTACGGTCAACGGACATTTACACTTTGTAGCAGAAGCATGCTGCTTGCCGGTGATGTCATATGGCCCGCACGCAGTGTGTGCACTTGCGGCATACCACCGTAAGAGTAACTATACCACAGCGGCAGTGGTGATATCAAAGTTTTCTCGGCTCAAGGTTTCACCAAGAATTGGAGGTTACCAGCGGTCAGTAATTAGAGGTAACCACCAAGGATGGGAGAATGACGTTCCCACATGAGCAGAGCTTGTGCCTGCTCGCCCCGGTATAGCCAGAGTCCTACCATTCTTGCCATAGTCACTGATTCCCCGGGGCGCTTGGTGGCCCTTGGCTTGGTGGTTACCCTCGATGAGCAGGCGGAGTTTGGCCCCCGATTGGTGTTGGAACCCTATCTGGGGAAGCTGGTGATTACCCACATCTCTGAAACGCCTCATGAGGGAAGGGACAGACGAGGAGCCAAGTGAGAGCAGCGACTGCTTGCCAGACA
>DAOTTC010000078.1:0-1515 GCA_034437815.1 Chloroflexia bacterium
CCCATCCGTGCCTGCTTCGTGCAGTGCGTGAGGGTCTTCAGGGAACCACTGATGGAGCAGAGAACCCGCACCCATAACTAACGCGAAATATATGCTGATTGTGGTGCTTTGCAGTGAGCCGGCCTGCACACCCCGACTGCGAGCACCGGCAAGCAGCAGCGCCGCCAGCACAAAAGGCAGGGCCAGCGTGCCGTCGCGCAGCCAGTGGGCATAAGATGGAAGCTCACCTGCATCTCCTCCCATCACCGCGGTGTGAAACCACTGCAACAGCGCCACCCCGCCGTAGGCCAGCACCAGCACACGCCCCGCACGCGCCAGAATCGAATCTGCTACAACGTTCATGAAGATTGCCCTCTTGGCCTTTCTGACACACCGGCAACATGCCCGGTTATAATGCCGGGCACGTCGCCGGTACTGTCTCAGTCAGACTGTTAGAATGATTCACCCGACCTGTGCGATCTGCGCACCCTGAGCGCTATGCCTGCCAGCAGGACAAGAGCGCCAGCAAGCGAACCGAGCGCCCACAGCCACCCGGACGACGAGCCGGTGCGCGGCATGCCCGGTTGGCCGCCTCCGCCGGTCATGGCCTGCACGGTAACGTAGCCCTGCATGCCGTTATGGTAGTGCAGAGCGCACACGTATTCATAGCGTCCCGGTTGGCTGAAGGTCAGCGAATAACTGGTTACGGCCCCCGGGAAGGGCGGACCCTGTGGCCCGTTGATGATGCCGGAGCTGTATAGCCCATTGCCCGAATATGTTGTGCCCCCTGCTGGCATGAACGCGTCCGGGTTGAGGAACCCTTTGGGCGGGCCGGACGGCTGTGGCTCTATAAGGATGGACTCAGGCTCTTCACCGAACACCACATCGTGGAAATTGGTGGGGGTAGGGCTGGACCATTCGACCGTGTCGCCCACGTTGATCCGGATATCCTCAGGGCTGAAGCGCATGTAATCCAGCACCGCGCCCATATTGCCCGCCGGAATCTGGTAGCCGGTGTTGACATGATATATCGTCGTGCCGTTGGGGCCGGGCTTCGAGGACACTGCCTGCCTGTTGGCTTCAGGTTCGGCCTGAGCGGCCGCCTGCTCGTCGGCGCTCATCATGGCTTTCGCGTCGGCCTCGACCTGTTCAGGGGTCTTCGGGAGGGCACTGCCCACTTCCTGCACTGTCACTTCTCCTACCATGCCCACGATCGAGCCATCGGGAGCCTGCCCGGCATGGATCGCGCAGAAGAACCTGTAAGTACCCGGCTTAGTGAATGTGAGTTTGTATTCTTTCGGCCCCGGTATGTCGGCGGCAATTATGCCGGAATTGACATAGGCCGACCCGTCGTACTCTGCCGGACCCTGCGGTAGCAGTATCATTGGGTTCACCTCTAATCTGGGTGGCGAACCTGCCGGCGGCAGAGCAAGCTCAGGGACTTTATTATCGGGGCCGGTCAGCGTGACGGTGTGGGGTTCGACCCCGGCATCGTGCTTCCATACTATGGAGTCACCGGCGTTGATGGTGATGCTC
>DAOTTC010000079.1:0-16405 GCA_034437815.1 Chloroflexia bacterium
GCACGGACGCGGCAGTACATGGGGCGAACTGGTGCTGGACTCGATGACCGAGCAACAGCGCGAGCAGTTCAAGAAAGCCCATCTGGAGGAGGTGCGGCAGTACTTCGGACCGGAGGGCCTGAAGACGGCCACGCCGGTGCTGTTCGCGCTGGCCCGCAAACCCGGCCAGTAAAGCGTAAAGCAGGCACAGGCCAAAGTAAACAGATACACAATATACCGATACGTAGGGCGCGGGGGTCTCGCCAACATGGATGCGGCCGGGACGCCCGCGCCCCGCGTTGGGTGTCCTAGCCCTTTTATATCCTTGGTGCTCTTGGTGGCCCTTGGTGTCTTGGTGGTTGATCCTTGACGATTGGCGACCCCCGACTCCCCGGCTTGACGCACAGGCGAGCTAATGGTAATATCAGAGCGACTGCGTGAAAATCCTCACAGTTCTTCACGACCAGTAGGCTGATTCCAATTCCGATTCTCTATTGGCGTGCCGATGGCGCACAGAGCGGCTCCAGCTACAAAACCCCAGACAGACCCCGCCTCGCGTGTGGCGCGTGTACAGGCCGATACCCGCACGCACCCGAAGGCACAGCCCCAAACGGTTATGCGACCCCGGCGCGATTTCGTCGAGACGGTGTGGGTGCTGTTTTGCTCTATTCGCTTCGCGGTGGTGCTGAACATCGCGGTGGCGCTGGCGGCTATGCTGGGCACTATCATCCCCCAAATGCCAGCGGGCATACACAACTTCCCGCGCGAATACCAGCAGTTTCTGGAGCAGGTGCGAAACCGCTACGGCGATTTGTCCGCCGTGCTTCACTGGGCCGGCTTTTACAATCTGTACGACTCGCTGTGGTTCAGGATGCTGGTGGTTATCGTGTGCTTCAGCATTATCATATGCACGCTCAACCGTTGGCAGCCCATCATGCGCCAGATTCGCAACCCCGCGGTGCGCGTGCCCGACTCTCATCTGTCCAGTCTGTCGGAAAAGGCCAGCTTTCGGGCTGTACCCCTGACGATCGCTGAAGCAGCGGGTGTGGTGCGGGCCGCCCTGCGCAAAAGCCGATATCGGGTGCTCACAGAGAACGCGCCCGATGGGAACGTGCTGTTCATGTATGCCGATCGCGACCGCTGGACCAAACTGGTCACGTTCGTCAGCCATGGTGCGCTCGTCATGTTGATCCTCACCGCGGCGGGGCTGGCCAACTTCGGTTGGCGAGAGCAGTCGGTGTTATTCTACCCCGGCGAACCGGTCAACGTCGGCCATGGCACCGACTTCTCCGTGGTGAACAAAGGCTTCTGGATCGAATACTATCCGGATGGCAGGACGGTCAAAGAATATCGCAACGCTCTGGCGGTGGTTGAAGACGGAAGAGAGGTGCTTACCAAGGCCATTGTTGTCAACGACCCACTGAACTACAAGGGCATCAACTTCTTCCTCGTCAGCTACCAACCGGTGCTGTACGTCAAGGCCACCGATGCCGATGGCCGGCCTCTAGGTCTGCGCCGCATGGGTGCCAGCGGCCCCATTACCGATACTACCGAGTCGGGCGAGGCTCGCGTGGACTTGCAGTTCACAAGCCCCGAAAACCTGCCACAAGACCTGATCCAGTTGCCCGTGCAGGGTGGTATACTTACCCTCGAACTGACCTATTATCAGGATGTGAGCAGGGCGCCGGGCGAGAACCCGCCGGTGTACGTGCGCGCTTACGTGGATAAGAACTTCGACCGGCCCATTTACGACGCCTTCCTGCCACGGCAGGGTGCACTCAAATTGCCCGGCTACGAGGCCTATACCTTCACCTTCCGGCAAGATACAGCCACTGTGCTGGAAGTTGCTAAGGATCCGGGCCTGCTGTACGTAGGTATCTGGTTCACCATCATGACCATTGGGTTCGCCATCTCGCTTTACACTACGGTTGCACGATGCTGGGTGAAAATCACACCTAACGAGGACAAGCCGGGCACGGTCAATATATTGCTGGCCGGGCTGGCCGAGAAAAACAAGGTGAGCTTCGAGCAAGATTTCAAGCGTCTGGCCGAGAGGGTGAAAAACAGCTTGGCTAGGGCGGCGTCGGGCTGAACCCCGATTCTGGGGTTTTGGATCTGGCGAGTGATGGGTGGCAACCGATTGCCCTTTGAGCACAACCGGCGGCCGGGGATGAGATGAGCCGCGCCGCTGCGGGTGACCGATGGATAGACGAACAGGAGGCTAACATGGGTTTTCAATCACCAACTATCGGGTTCAACGAACCAACCCTTACCTCGCTCGCGTATTTCTGCTACTTGTTGGCGTTTCTCTTCTATTCAGGCTATCTAGTAAGCCGCTCGGCGCAGGCTCTGACTTTCCGGCGCAGTCGGGTGGCGCTTGCAATGGCCGGGGCCGGTGGGGCCACAACCGCACCTACGGGCGCCGCCCCAGCCCCGGCCACAGCCGACGTGGTGCCTAACGGCGAGCCAGAGGTCGAGGACCTATCTCCTGTGAGCTACTCGCGTGCGCTGGGTACCATTGGGTTTGGTCTGGTGGTGCTGGCGTGGGCTTCTCTCACCAGCGCGCTGATCCTGCGGTGGGCACAGGCGGGACATCCCCCATACGTGACCCTGTACGAAATCACTACGATGATGGTGTGGGGTACCACGCTTGTCTATCTGGTGCTGTTTGAAGGGGTGCTCAGAACGCGCTCGGTGGGCGCTTTCGTCGTGCTGCTCATTTTCTGCCTGCAAAGCTATGCGTTGTGGTTCATCCCGGCTGACCTGAAAGAGCCAGTGCAACTGGTGCCTGCGCTGCGCTCCAACTGGCTGATGATCCACGTGTCCTTTGCCATACTGGCCTACAGCGCGTTTGCCACCGCCGCAGGCGCCGCGTTGACTATGCTGGCGAAGCATTATTTCAGAGGCAAGCTCGCATCCTCGCTGCCTTCTGAAGCGGCCATCGAAGAGTTTATGTTCCGAGCCGTGGCAATAGGGTTCCCCTTGCAGACCATGTTGCTCATCACCGGGGCTATCTGGGCTCAGGAGGCGTGGACCAAGCCGTGGAGCTGGGACCCCAAGGAGACGTGGGCGCTCATCACGTGGCTCACCTACGCCGCCTACCTGCATGTGCGGGTGCAGCGCGGGGTGCGTGGTGTGACCATGGCGTGGCTGTCGCTTATCGGGTTCGGCGTGGTGCTGTTCACGTTCATGGGCGTGAACTATTTGGTAGCGTGGTTCGGTCTGGATTCGAAGCATACATACAATCTGGGCAACGCCAACCAGCCGCCGTCGCTGGGCGTAGGTGGGGTGCTCATAGTGTTGACGTTTGTGGTATTGCTGGCACTGGCCCTGTTTAGCTGGCTGCGCATCAAGTTCCCTATGAGCAGGCGAGCGCACAGGCAACATGTTGACCTCAGCCGAAGCCGTTGATCCTGCCGAATCCCATGTCCACCTGATCGTGTCATGAGCCACCTTACCGGCCAGATCAGCCCCCGCAACGGCCTGCGTCCCCACTTCTGGGTTGGGGTGGGATTTATGCTGGTCGGTCACGTCCTCATCTTCGGCCGTACCCCCGATGGTGGCCACCTCCGTCCGTTTTCGGACTACTGGTTCGCATGGGTATGGTATGGCTATATCTTGGTGGTTGATGCACTCGTCCACCGGCGCGACGGGCATTCCCTCTTCGTCAACAGGCGTGCCACCTTCTTGGCTATGCTACCCCTGTCAGCGGCCATGTGGTGGGGGTTCGAATGGCTGAACGGCTTCGTACACAACTGGTACTACGCCCGTCCTTATGACATCCCGGAGTGGTGGGCCAATTTATGGTCTTGCATCTTCTTCAGCACCGTCATCCCTGCTGTGTGGGAGACCACAGATTGGGTGAGGGGATGGCTGCGCCTGCCGGAGGGAAGCCAACGTCCTCGGTTCCGCGTGCCCTCTTTCGTGCTGGTCGGCATGGTCGGCATGGGTGTGGTGTGGTTTATATTACCGGTGATATGGCCGTTGTACTTCTTCCCCTTAATCTGGGGCTTCCTCACGCTGATTTTGGACCCCATCAACTACCACAGGGGGGCACCCTCGTTGCTGGGGCATCTGGCCAGAGGTGATGTCAGGACGCTCGGGTCGCTGTACGTGGGCGGGCTGATCTGTGGTTTCTTCTGGGAACTGTGGAACTTCTGGGCGTTTCCCAAATGGCACTACAACATTCCGTTTGTGGATTTCGCACGCATATTCGAGATGCCTGCTCTTGGCTACCTTGGATATGGCCCATTCGCGTGGGAGGTTTACACCTTCTTCTGGTTCATGGCCGGCCTTGTGCCCGGCCCTAAGCGTGCTGCACAGCCGGTTTTCGAGGAGAGGCCGGTGGAAGATTGATCGCGGGCCGAGCCGCGCATGTTGCCCCACGTGCGAACGCGGGACTTGCTGTGCAGCAAGTCCCGCGTTCGCGCCGGTCGCACGTCCAAAAGGTTGCCTTGAATGTGAGGGTGGAGTTGAGCGGTTCGCTTCAGGCCACGTCTCTCAGGTTCAGTCTGGATTTCGGCTTGCGCCTTATCTGCTTCAGAGCGTTCCTGTTGCGGTAAACCGTGATGACCACGCCATCAAGCGACATGATCATCACCACACCTTCCAGTCGCACCAGACGCGGCTCAATACCCCGATAGCGCTCCACATCCCGCTTCCGTACGAAATAGAACAGCACGCCTGTGCGGCGCTCGAGGACGCCGTACCTGCGAACCAGTTCCAGATCGTGCGCCAACAGGTTGCTTTGCGCGCTACGGTGCTTGGCGTGTCTGCTTAGCTGTGCACTGCCCGGTTGGGTCATCTCCCCCGCTCCTCTCGAGGTGACCTCTTGGCTCGCGACGACCGATGGCCCAACTATATTATTGTTGTGCAAGGTTGTCAATGTGTGGAAAAGCCGGTGGAAACCGAGTTGCCGCCATGCACTACGACCTCCGCAAGCAAGAGCGCAAGCAACGCTCACTTATCGTTGCCTGTGTGCCGTGGGGAGCGCGCACGGCGTTGCAGTACCAGCAACCGCCGGTACACCTCCGCAGTGTACAGAGCCATGGCTAAGGAGAGGGCCAGCCCTAGCGGGCCGTCTTTGTAACCCTCATAGTCGAAGAAGCGCCTCTTGAACTCGCGCACCGGCTGGCCGATCAGGCTGCGCAAGCGTGCACGCCTGCCTTGGCGGTAGAGGGCACGCGCTTCGAGCGGTGCGTAGGAGCGTTGCTTGGCCACGAACTGGCCCCAGCTCTCGTAGTTGTAATGGACGAGCGGCTCGCACAGCGTGCCGATGGCCCCCTGCACTATGGGCACCTCGTGCACCTCGCGCCGCTCGTCGTAGCGGCACTTATCCCGCACCACAAGCCGCACCTGATAGTCGGGCCACCAGCCTGCGTGCCGCACTTCGTGACCGAAAAGGATATTGCGGCGCGGCAGCCGATAGGCGGCGTATTGGGTGTGCCCGATGGCGTGCGCTATCTCCTCGGCCAGTTGAGGCGTGCACCGCTCATCAGGGTCTATGAACAGCACCCACTTGGTCTGCGCCAGATCGAGGGCCTTATTGCGCTGTCGGGCGAAGTTGACGAACTCCCACTCCACCACGCGATCTGCGACCTCGCCTGCAATGCTTCTCGTCAAGGGGTCGGCATCGCTGTCCAGCACGATGAGGGTAGCGCACCCTGTCAGCGCGCGTAAAGGTTCAATGCTGCGGAAGCACTCCCGCAGGTGTTGTCCCTCTCTCCACGCGAGGGCGATAGTCGTGAGGGCATCGTAGCTCATGTCAGTGCAGTCTTTGCCAGCCTGAGTGCGGTGCGCGCTCTGCGCAGCAGTCGGGACGCTTGGTTGGGCGCAATGCTCCCTGTTGCGGCTCGCAGTTTTGTGGTCAATATCTGTCCGATCTGGGATACGGCCAGCATAAGCGCAAGCGCCACCCGGTAGGCGCGTGGATAATACTTCCTGTAGAGGTAGAGTCGCGAGCGCCACAGCTCTAAGAACATCTCATCGGGTAGCTGTTTGGTGCTCTGGCCCCCGTAATGCGTGACCTTTGCCTGTGGAACCTGCCAGCATTCCCAGCCTCTTTTCCGGTAACGCAGTGCCAGCTCGATCTCTTCTGAGTACATGAACAGCGCGGGGTCAAACCCCCCCACCTGCTCATAGGCTCGCCGGTTGATGAGCATGCACGCGCCGAGGGGGTGGTCAATGCGGAAAGGCCTCGTGGCAACGGCCTCTGTAGGATAGCGTCCATTGATCCACGACCGATAGACCCACAGCCGCACTCTGCCGGGTATAAACGATGGCAGGGGGAACAGGTCGAGGAACGCCATCGCCAATGTAGGGAACCGGAAAGCGCTGACCTGCACTGAGCCGTCGGGATTGAGCAGCCGGGGCGCTACAATGCCGGCCCGCAGGTGGGTATCCGCGAACTGCACGAGCGCTTCCAAACTGCCCTCGTGCATTACGGTGTCAGGGTTGAGCACCATCAGGTACCTGCCGCGCGCCACCTCGAAGCCTGCATTGGCAGCCCGTCCGTAGCCTGCGTTATGGCCCATCTCGATTATCTTCACAGACGGAAATGGGCGCACCGCATGCACACTGCCATCGGTGGAGTGGTTGTCCACAACTATGATCTCTACACCCAATCCGCCTTGCACCCGTTCGCTGTGCAAAGACCGAACGCAGCGGACCAGATGGTCTCGCACGTTCCAACTCACTATCACCACCGATACGTCCGGGCGGCGCTCGTGTGGGCCTTGTTCAGAAAACGCGCTTATGTTAGACTGAAACACGGTTAAGTTTAGCACGCTCGGCGAGATGGCATCAACCACCGATGAACGTTTTCACGCACGATGAATATATCAGGGGTCAGATACGCGCTGCGCGGCGCATGCAGTGGATCGGGTTGGCTCTGGTATTCGTATCAATGGTGTTGGCGTTTTGGCCCACCGAGAACTACCTGACCATTTTCCTCGCCTATCCATTCCTGCTGGCGGGATTGCCTATTTGGACGGCGGCGCGGGCCACTCAACGCAGGTTAGGGCAGTCGGCACGCGTCTACCAGCTAATTAACAACGAGTTGAAGGGCCTGAGCAACAAATACAGCCTGCATCACTACCCGATGGTGGAGGGCACGCCCATATCTCACCTACTGGTCGGCCCGCAGGGTCTGATAGTCTTGTTGAGCAGTCAGGCCGCCGGCCCGGTGACTTGCCGGGGTGGCCCACGGGGTGACGTTTGGCGATCCAAATCGGGCCTGCTGGACAAGATGACCGGCCTCAACCCGCCGGTGGGCAACCCTAGCAAGGGATTGGACGAGGCCATATCAGCGGCTCGCCAATTGTTGCAGAAGCTCGGAAAACCCAACGTGCCGGTGCGTGGTGTGGTAGTATTTACCGGTAATCCACAGATTTTTGTAGACGGGTGCTCATACCGAGCGGTGCCCCTGCACGAATTAAGGCAGACCGTGCAAGAGTTGTTAGGCGATATGGAGGCAGATGCCAAACGCGATGCCGATGCCCGACAGCGGCTGGAAGCGGTGCTGACCAGCGATGACCGGCGCCGTATCAATGCGCTTCTGAATCCGGCTCCTGCCGTAGTGGTGCCCAAACCCGCCTCGGTAAGGCGTTAGGCGCGGCCATGCAGTGTGGGAAGGGGAGCCGCCCCGACTACTCAGATACCATAGAGGATGATACACGACAGCACACAAATGACTACCAGCATAGCCCCCCAACCTTCCGGCTGGCCCGTGATCGGCCACGATTTGGCCGTCAGCGTGCTCAGGCGCTCGTTGCGCTCAGGGCGGTTGGCCCACGCGTATCTTTTTACCGGCCCTGATGGCGTGGGCCGGCGCACGCTGGCCTTGGCGTTCGCCATGGCGCTTAACTGTCGCCAGCAGTCTGTCGAAGACGGGGAGGGGCCGGATGCACCTTGTGGCCTGTGCTCGTCGTGCTCGCGCGTACAGCGAGGCGTGCACCCCGATGTGGTGGAGGTGAACCTTGAGACTCAGGCGCGGGCGCTCGGTGAAACTGCAGGCAAGGGCAAGGTGACCCCTTCCAAAGAGCTCAAGATTGATACCATGCGCCAGATAATCGCCACCGTAGGCCTCAGCCCGCATTCGGGGCGCTACAAAGTGTATATTATAGGGGATGCCGACCGGCTGAACGAGGAAGCGTCCAACTGTATGCTCAAGACGCTGGAGGAGCCCCCGGCCCACACTGTGCTCGTCCTCATCGCTCAAGACGAGGGATTGGTGCTGCCTACCATCGCCTCTAGATGCTTGCATATACCCCTGCGCCCGCTGAAGGGAGATGTGGTGGCTTCCAGCCTCGTGCGGGTGTGGGGGGCCGACCCCGACGAGGCACAGCTGCTCGCGGCGCTGTCGGGCGGGCGGCTCGGGCTGGCCGTGCGGTTGTTGCACGACCGGGAGGCCATGGCGAGGCGGCGCGACAGCTTGCAGAAGATGTCTCTGCTGAATAACGCTTCCGTGGCCGACCGGATCGGCGCCGCATCCGAGTGGGCGAAGTGTTTCACCGACGCCCGCTCGGACCTGTACGAGATGCTGGACACGTGGGAGACGTGGTGGCGTGACGTGCTGATGGTGGGGGCCTCAGCGGTCGAGCTTGTAGCCAACACCGATCAACTGCCCGCGCTCAAGTCTGTCGCCAGCCGTGTGCCCCTGTCCACAGCTGTGGAAGCGGTGGCGTTGATACAGCGCACCCGTCAGCAGTTGAATGAGAACGTGAACCCCCGGCTGGCCCTTGAGTCGCTGGCGCTCAACCTGCCCTGACACACGCATCTGATAGGAGCCGCATAAAAGTCGGCGGCGAGATCCCCACCCCTTTTTGCAGTCTCCCCGAGGGAATACGGGGTTATATACCTGTACCTGCGCCCTTGCGCGCCCCATGCATTACGAATTGCGTCTCACAAACCGCTCGATACGATTGAGAGCTTCTTCAATGTTGGACATAGAAGTAGCATAAGAAGCTCTCACATGGCCTGCGCCCGACCTGCCGAAGGCCGAGCCCGGCACCACAGCCACCTTCTCCTCCATCAGCAGGCGCTCGGAGAACTCCTCGTCGCTCAGGCCGGTGCTCTGTATGGAGGGGAAAGCATAGAATGCCCCCCTTGGTTCGAAGCAGTGCAGGCCGATGCGGTTGAATCCATCCACGATGACACGCCTGCGCCGGTCATATTCTTTGCGCATGGCCTCTACATAAGGCTCGCCAGACTTCAGGGCTTCGATGGCGGCTTCTTGCGCGGTGGTGGGCGCCGACATGATGATGTACTGGTGCACCTTGCGCATCGCCGCCAAGATATCGGTGGGGGCCGCCGCGTATCCGATCCGCCAGCCGGTCATCGCGTAAGCCTTTGAGAATCCGCCCAGCAGGATGGTGCGCTGGAGCATGCCGGGCAGCGACGACAGGCACGTGTGCTCTATACCGTATACCAACCGATCGTAAATTTCATCGGAGATGACCACCAGATCGTGGGCTTCCGCCCAATCCGCTATCTCTTGCAACCTGCTCCGCTCCAGCACGGCACCGGTGGGGTTGTTGGGGTAGCCGAGCAGCACCGCTTTTGTGCGCGGGGTGCGTGCCCTCTCCAGATCATCTACCGTCACCTGAAAATCTTGGTCCACAAAAGTGGGCACCGCCACCGGCGTGCCACCTGCGAATATCACTGTTGGTTGGTAGGCCACGAAGCATGGCTCAGGCACTATGACCTCGTCGCCCGGCTCTATGACTGACATCATGGCCAGCAGCAACGCCTCGCTCACCCCCACGGTGATGAGCAACTGGTTCTCAGGGTCGTACTGCACACCATACAGGCGCTTCAGATGATGTGACAGGGCCACTCGCAACTCATATATGCCCGAGTTGGACGTATAGCTTGTATGGCCGGCCCGCAGGGAGTCAATGCCGGCCTGTATAATGGGCGCAGGCGTCACAAAGTCTGGCTCACCAATGCCCAGCGATATTACGTCGGACATCGTGGCGGCGATGTCGAAGAACCTGCGTATGCCCGATGGCGGCACCGAATTCACCTTACCAGAGACGAATCGACCCCCTGTGGGGGCCACTCCCGCCGAACTGCCTGCATCAACTGCCATTATCCGGCCCTCCCATGCTACATTTTTCTGAGGATTGTGCTCTGCTATACCTCCCGCCGGCCCGGCTCACCTTTAGAGCACTGCCTTCAGGGGTATGCGCCATTCGTTGCCCACCTTCTTACCCGACAGCTTGCCCTGCCCCAGCAGCCGCCGCACTTCCTTGGGTTTGTATCCGAGGAACTTGGCGGCCTGCGATACCGAGAGCAGAGGCTTATACAGGTCCACGACTTCGTGGTCTGACAGCGTGCCGAGTAGGTCCTCGAAAACGCTGTACCGCTCGGCGGCGCGGGCGATGGCTATGGGGTCGCGCACTGCCAGCGCCTCATAGCGCTCTCGGTTGAGCCGCGCGCGTATCTCGGCGATGCTCATGTGGTTGGCATGTACGGTCAAGGTTAGATTCACCTCAGCGTATGGGTGTTGCATTTCTACCCTCAGCCTCATTATAACACGCCATAGGTGCCATGCGTAAGTTGCGTGTGCGCGGCGGTTTCGATAAGAATCAGGGGCCGGCCCCAACAAGATGGAGGCACATCGGCGAACGCTCATATATTCTGGTGCTCTTGGTGGTTAATGCATATTCATGCAAGACAAGATAGGAGAAGACACAGCCCTCCCCAAGCCCCTCCTATGTGGGGAAGCCCCCGACGCGCGTTCCTTGCACAATTCCTGCCTGTAGGGTATCATATTGTGCGCACATGTGTGCCAATTTTCGCGCTGACTGTGACTTATAATAGTTGATTGGCGGGCGGTGCCCCGCACTCTCCTGATTACTAAAGCATGGAGGCTTGGCAAAGATGAGTGCCGATGCTACGGCGGAAATGACTGGCACAGGGGCCGACGGCAGCGCCAGCACCGCGGCTGGCGAGCGAATTGAGCGGGACTCACTAGGCGAGGTCAGGGTGCCCGCAGATGCCCTGTATGGGGCACAAACCCGGCGCGCCATGATCAATTTCCCTATTACAGGGTTGAAACCACACCCTTCGATGGTGCGGGCCACAGTGCTCGTGAAGCGGGCGGCGGCGGAAGTGAACCGTGATCTGGGCGAGCTTGATCCGCAAATCGCCAACGCCATAATCGCCGCGGCTGACAGGGTGCTGGCGGGCGAGTACATGGACCAGTTCGTGGTGGACCCGATACAGGCGGGCGCCGGCACATCCCACAACATGAACGTCAACGAGGTGCTTGCCAACCTCGCCAACGAGATGCTGGGCGGCAGGCGGGGCGAATACAAGCCCGTACACCCCAACGACCATGTGAACATGGCCCAGTCAACTAATGATGTCTTCCCGACGGCCATGCGCATCGCCACGCTGATGGAGTTGGACAAACTTTACCCGGCGCTCGATCGGTTGCAGAAAGCCTTCGCCGACAAGGGCAAAGCCTTCGACCACATCGTCAAATCAGGGCGTACCCACTTGCAAGATGCGGTGCCCGTCAGGCTAGGGCAAGAGTTCACGGCATACTCGGTCACCCTCTCCAAAATGAAGCAGAAGATCCAGCACGCCGCCCAGTCTCTGCTGGAACTGAACATCGGCGCGACGGCGGCAGGCACCGGCCTGAACAGCGACCCACGCTACCAGAAGGCAGTGGTAGCCCGTCTGTCTGAGCTAACCGGCTTCCCCTTGCAGCCCGCCGCTCACCTGCTGGAAGCCACCCAGTCGCAAGCGGCCATGGCCGAAACGCATGGCGCGCTCAACCTGCTGGCTATCGAACTGACTAGAATCGCCAACGACCTGCGCTTGATGTCTTCTGGCCCTCAGACCGGCCTCGCCGAGATCACACTGCCCGCCGTCCAGCCCGGTTCCTCCATCATGCCCGGCAAGGTGAACCCCGTGATGGCCGAGATGTTGAACATGGCCTGCTTCGAGGTCATGGGCAACAACACCACTATGATGCTCGCAGTGCAGGCGGGGCAACTAGAGCTGAACGTGATGATGCCGGTCATGGCCTTCGACATGTTGATGTCGGTGAACATCCTGACTAATGCGATGCGCGTGTTTTCCGAATTCTGTGTGGAAGGCATTACAGCTAATGAAGAGCGATGCCGATACTACGTTGAGCACAGCAACGGGCTGGCAACCGCCCTCAACCGGTACATCGGGTACAATCAGGCGGCAAAGGTGGCTCAGGAGCAGGTCAGGACCGGCAAGCCTATACGCCAGATCGTGCTGGAGTGGGGCTTGCTGACCGAGGAGGAGCTTGACCGCATCCTCGATCCTATAGCCATGACCGAACCGGGCGTGCCCGGCAAGCAACGTGGCGCGAATGCATGATGTGTAGGTGCGTAATCGTAGATGAAAAGCGAACTGGCCGCAATTTCAGAGTTTACGGACCAGCAGGTGGCCGCCACCCAACTGGCTAACCTGCTGGAAGGCTATAGAGAAGAGATGGTAGCCTCGTGGGTGGCCTCGTTGTACGGGATGACAGGTTCGCACTACCGTGAACAGTCCGTGACAGAGCTACAGGCCTCTACGAGAAGTTGCCTTGCCGCTCTGGCCACCCTGTTGCGCACGGGCGCATACGATGCCCTGCGCGATTATTCGGTCGAGGTGTGCGACAGGAGAGCCGCGCAGGGCTTCGATATATCGGAGATCATAGAAGGCCACCTGCTGCTCAAGGACGTGGTGCTGGCAGTCATCCAGCGGGAATACCAGTGGGACGCGCAGGAAGAGACTGCGCTCACCATGGTGGCCCTGCTCGATACTGCCCTGCGCTGGCTGGTCATAAAGCTGAGCAAGCACTACTCTCTGTCGCTCAACGCGCAGTTGCAGGAGCAGGTAGCGCTTCTGGAGCAGCAGCGCGAGCAGTTGGAGCGCAGGGTGCGCGAAGTCACGGCGCTCATCCGTTCCAGCACGCTTATCACTTCGACCCTCGAATTGGACCGCGTGCTGGAGTTGATTCTGGAACAACTCGCCAAAGTGGTCGAATACGACCGGGCGTCCATTCAACTGCTGTTCGATGGCAAATTGCGTATCATCGCCGGTCGGGGTTTCTTGGACCTCGACCGGGTGATAGGCCAGACCTTCGATCCCCGGCACAACGCCCTGACCAGACGCATGCTGGAAGGCAAGGAGCCGGTGGTGCTCAAAGACGTATGCGACGAGCCGGGCTTCGTGGCCGACTCTGACGACCCCATCCGATCGTGGATCGGTGTGCCCCTCATTGTGCGTGATGAAGTGATAGGTGCGCTCGCGCTGGACAAGCGCGAACCCGACTTCTACGACAGTGAAGACGGGCAGACCGTGCTGGCGTTCGCAAATCAGGCCGCCATCGCTATTGAGAACGCCCGCCTCTACGACAGCGCGCGAGAGCAGGAGATACTCAAGGAGCGCAACCGTCTGGCGCGTGAACTGCACGATTCGCTCTCCCAATCCCTGTTCAGCATGGTACTGAACGCCGAGGCGGCCAAGCTGTTCTTTGACACGGACCCGGAAAAAGCCCGCAACCAAATAGACCTGCTCTATGAAACGGCCAGTGCTGCTCTCAAGGAGATGCGCAGTTTGATATTCGAATTGCGCCCCGCCAACCTCGAACAGGAAGGTCTGGCCGCCGTGCTCACCAAACATGGTAGGATGATCGGGGAGCGCAACGGCATCGAGGTGAACGTAGATGTGAGGGGCCAGCGGCGGCTGCCCCTGCACATTGAGAAGGCCCTGTTCAGAGTCGCGCAGGAAGCCCTGAACAACGTGGTCAAACACGCCCACGCCACGCGAGCTTCGATCACCCTCAAGTCACACGACAATTGGGTGTACATGGTTGTAGAGGACGATGGGGTGGGGATCAACCTCGGCGTCGTCAAGCCCAACACGCTTGGCCTCACCTCCATGCGGGAACGGGTCGAACAGCTTGGTGGTACAATTGAGATCGGGCATGGCCTTGAAGGGCGGGGCACGGTCATACGTGTGAAGGTTCCCTGTGAATAACGCCCTTGAGCCATCCGGTGTGAACGTGCTATAACGTGCTATATGGAACGGCGGGCATCAGGAGTTGCGCTAATGGGTAACGTTGCCAATATTGGACAGCCGGCGGGGGCCGGCGACAGAATAACCGTGTTGATAGTGGACGACCATGCCATCGTGCGTCAGGGGTTGAAGACCTACCTGCAATTCTACCCCGATATCGAGGTGGTCGGAGAGGCGGCAGACGGTAACGAGGCTATCGCGCGGGTGCGCGAACTGCTGCCCGATATAGTGCTCATGGACCTTGTGATGCCCAACCGCGACGGTGTGGAGGCCACGCGGGCCATCACCGCCATGTCCCCGAGCACGCGGGTGATAGTGCTCACCTCGTTCAGCGAGGATGAGAAGATATTCGCCTCCATCAAAGCGGGTGCTCAAGGCTACCTGATGAAGGATGTGGACCCCAAAGATCTGGTGAAAGCCATCCGCACCGTGTACCGGGGCGAGGCTCAACTCGACCCCGAAATCGCCCGCAAGCTCATGCAGGAGTTCACCAACCCCCAGCCCGCCGCCCCCAAACATGACCTCACCGAGCGTGAGTTGGAGGTCTTGCGGTTGATCGCTCAGGGCAAGAGCAACAAGGATATATCTGTGGAGTTGGTACTCAGCGAGAAGACGGTCAAGACTCACGTGAGCAACATCCTGCAAAAGCTTCACCTGTCCGACCGCACGCAGGCGGCGGTATATGCTTTGCGGCAGAAACTGGTGGACTAGCGGATGGCAGGTTGCACATGGCTTATACCAAGTCTCTGTGAAGGAGATGCAAGAGCAAGGGGGCGCAGGGAAGTTCCCTGCCGGCAGGTACCCTCTGGATGTGGAGGTATAAATGTCTCCCGCCTCGCATAACCTTCATTTATAGCTTTTCAAGAGGCGTTGGTATTATATATACATCTACAGACGGATTGCGTTTGCTACTGCAGTACCCGTGACAACGCGCAGGTTTTATATTATTATTTGAAGTAGGTATGATGACTAAAGCCGTAGTACGCAGAATAGACCACAGCGGGGGTGTAAGCGCATGATCAACCACCGTGGGTGCTCTTCGGCGGCGGCTGGTACACGCAGGTTGCATGCGCCCTCAGACCTTCCGGCTGCGCGGCGTTTGACAACGATTGCGTCTGGACAGGAATATGTTGTGTCTAAACCCGATACCTCGATTCGAGTGCTGGTGGCCGGGGACCATGCTTGCCTTCGCAACAGCCTCAAGACTATGCTCGAACTAGACCCCCGCATTCGCGTAATAGGAGAAGCCTCGGACGACTGCGAAACCGTCAAAATGGCGTCCAAACTCCGCCCAGACGTGGTGCTGATAGATCTGGATATGCGCTGCTGCGCCGATTTTGACGCGCTAGCCGAGATCACACAGCGCAATCTCGCCAACGCGGTTGTGGCCCTTACCATACATAACGATGAGGCAGAACGCGCCGCAATTATGGCGGCGGGCGTGAACGTCATCCTCGAAAAGGGAATCCCCTATAAGCAACTTATCAACGCCATCCGGTTGGCCGCCACCGCCCACAAGCAAAAGCCCTAACCCCCACCCCTCCCCCTACCATTCCCATTCCCATTCCCGCTCCTACTGCTTACCCTTTCCGAATCCCCTGCGACACGCCTCTTATCTTTCTTGGTGTATCTGTGCACCATCGCCGGTCGGCGACTCACTGGCATCATATTTGGCCCCGTTCTTGCTTTTATACCAATTCCCCATAGAAAGGCTATAAATCGTGGGGAGGCGACAAGTGGGGGACTGGGAGACTGGGGGACACCCCCACACCCCCGGCAGGGGAGTACCCCTGCACCCCCGCAAAGGCTATAAATCGTGGGAGGCGATAAGTGGGGGATTGGGGGCACCCCGCACCCAGAGGGTACCCGCCAGCTGGGGAGCGCCCCTGCACCCCCGCAAAGGCTATAAATCGTGGGGAGGCGACAAGTGGGGGATTGGGGGCACCCCGCACCCAGAGGATACCCGCCAACAGGGGAGCGCCCCTGCACCTTCCCATTTACCAGTGCCGGTATCAGGAGGTAGTGCCATGACGTCTGTGTGGCAACAAATGCTCAACCGCGTGGCGATCATTGTGTTTTTCGTGCTGGTGCTGCTTTCGCCACTGCTCTATGACCTCATGGCAGGCTGATCGGCTAAGTGACCGCGAAGTCGTGCCTGCTGAGCGCAAGGGGGCAGCGGCGGTGGCGCGGGGGCGACACAGCCTTCTCCCGCGATAGGTGGGTCTGCTCTTCGCCACCTGCTCGCAGAGTGGGTGACGGGGCAGGTCCTGAGCAGTATACGGCAACAGCTAGAGCGTGTTATGAACTTTGAGCAAGTAGGCGTGCAAGCTCAACATAGCGAGCACCCATCAGAATAGCAAAGGCAACAAGATGC
>DAOTTC010000080.1:0-17166 GCA_034437815.1 Chloroflexia bacterium
GCTGTTCAGGGAGACCGGCAAGCGGCTGGGCGGGGTGTTCCTCGAATACTGGCGCACCCACGGCGGGCTGATGCAACAGGGCTACCCTATATCCGACGAGTTCATGGAGAAGAGCGATCTGGACGGCAAGATATATCGGGTGCAGTACTTCGAGCGGGCGGTGTTCGAGTACCACCCTGAGCACCAACCCCCACACAATGTGCTGTTGAGCCAACTGGGCAAGTTCCAGTACGACCGCAAGGCGGAATCGCGCAGGCCCAGACCGCTCCCCGGCGGCACGGGCATGCAGGTGGTAGGGATGTCCTCCGGTCCCCAGCACTACCCCCTGCTGGCAGGGCCCCACGCCGCCCCCGGCCTGAATGTGTACATCTACGATCAGGACCCCCAGCCGGTGGTCAATTGGCTCAAAGACCTCGGTGTGAAGTGGGCGCTGCACCAGCTTTCGTGGTACCAGATCGAGTTCGAAAAGGGCGTATACCGCTGGGACAAGATAGACCGCGCAGTGAACGCCCTGCACGCCGCGGGCATCAACGTGGTGTTGCACGTAGTGCATTCGCCCCCGTGGGCATGGGGCGGTGCCGACAAGGTTACGTACCCCACTAACACCAAGGATTTCGGCAACTTTGTGCGGCTGGCAGCCCAACGCTACAAAGGCAAGGTGGTGGGCTACCAGATATGGAACGAGCCCAATCTGGCGATCGAAGCAGGCAAGTATGTGGTGGCCGCGCGCTACGCTGAACTGCTGAAAGAGGGATACAGCGCGGTCAAGTCGGTGGACCCCAACGCCGTGGTGATATCCGCGCCGCTCACCCCCACCGGCGTGAACAACCCCAATCTGGCTGTGGACGATGTGATATTCCTGCGCAGGCTGTACGCGTACAACGGGGGCGAATTCAAGCACTACTTCGACGTGCTGGGCGCGCACCCCGGCTCCAACGCCAACCCGCCCGACACTCTGTGGCCTGAGAGGCCGGGGCCCGGGCCGGGCTGGAACAACCACCCCAGCTTCTACTTCAGGCGCATCGAGCAACTGCGGCAGGTGATGGTCGAGAACGGCGATGCCCAGAAACAGATGTGGCTGACCGAATTCGGCTGGGCGAGCACCCCCAACCCCGCAAAGGGGTTCGAATACGCAGCCCAGAACTCCGAAGAAGAGCAGGCCCAATACATCCTTCAAGCTTTTCGCATGGGGCGCGACAAGTACCCGTGGATGGGACCTATGCTGCTCTATCAGCTGAACTTCGCCCTGCCAAACGTCACCGAGAACCCCAACGACGAACGCGTGGCATGGGGCATCTTGCGCCGGGATGGGAGCAAGCGTCCAGCATACTTCGCCGTGCAACAATACGCGCGCGAGTATTATGGGGGCAGATAGACACCACACCGCGCCGCAATTTCAATGTAGGTGTGGACGGCAACAGTGCTAGAATGGCAGGGTGTCATCGCTTGCCGTCGGGGCATGACGGCCACAGCTATTATTGCAACAACAGCTCGAAGTGCACATGATCGCCCTCATCGCTTACACCGGTGAGGCGATTCCACAGATGCTGCACCAGCAGTAAGCTGCGCTCTCCCATCAGCAGGGTCACCACCGCGCCCACTATGAAGCCAATCACAGCGCCGATGGCGATACCGGCGAGCAGGTTGGCAGAGGACTGTGGGGCGATGGCAAGGCTGATGGTGGGCTTGGGCTGTTTGCCAAAGCTCAATGTGCCGTGTTCGGTCTTCACCTGCATCTCGTCGTGTTCCGTTCAGGTAGAATGTCCCACATCAATTGTGGGGTAGGAGGGCACAGAGGATAAGGTGGACAACCCTGCACCCCGCTATTCCTTATTTTATCTGCGACAGACTACTGCTTAACCGGGCGCAGTTTACGTCACAGTACGCGCATATATCACCTCACCCGCGGCTCATTGCACGACCAGCACGGGCCGGGCACCCGACCACAGTTGCTCCAGCCGATAGATATCACGGGTCTCGTCATCGAATATATGCACGATGATGGACCCGTAGTCCATGAGCACCCATGTGGCGTCTTCCATACCCTCGATATTGATAGGGTTGATGCCCACCCTGCCTAACTGTTCGTCAATTTCTTTGGCCACTGCTCTGATGTGGCGGTCGCTGGTGCCTGTGCAGATCACGAAATAGTCCGCGATGATTGATACCCCGCTGATATCCAACATCACTATATCCTCAGCCTTGCGGTCCGAGGCGATTTCCACAACCCTTCGCGCCAATTCGTTCGATTCCAGTTTTACACCTCCCGCCATACACTACCTGATTGAACTGAAAGCCTGACTGCTCTGCTATGCTCCACACCCATTATAACGAGCCAAGAAGTGGATTGCAACGAACACCCTTCTTGCACTTCCACCAACAATCGGAGGTTACTGTTGGTCAGTGGTCAGGATATCAGGGGAACCGCCAAGCACAAGTGTATTGACAACCGCAAAATTGTGCTTATAATCGAGTCTTGACAGATAAAATCCATTCTTCTATAATGCGCCTAAGCCGGTCCGCTGAAAAGCAGTTTACACTGCGGTGGCCGGGCGGTACCCTGTATTCCGTGTTGAAAAGCAACATCGGGACCAACCCGTCATGAAAACGCCATGGCAGAAAGGGGGTGAGAGGCCCTGCTGCTATACGATTGATGCCTCAGCGGGTCGCATCGGCCACGGGTTTGGGCGGCCCGTGTTCAGGTACGGGGCGTGCAGGCGGGGTGTGCCTGCCGACAACTGACCCCACGATTCTGATACGCTGAGGCACGTGGTGAAACCAATCTGACATGTAACGGAGGAGAGTTTCTTACTATGAAATCAACCAGCAAGAGATTCGCGATCACCTCTCTGGTGGTAGCGTTCGGCATGGTGCTTACGGCGTGCGGGCAGCCCGCCGCGCAGGCTCCTACACCCACCACGGCTCCGCCGGCTGCTGAAGCCACCCCCACCACGGCTCCGCCGGCTGCTGAAGCCACCCCTACCACGGCCGCTCCAAGCGGGGAGGGGGGCACCATCAAAATCGTCAGCTCGCTACCACGCACAGGTCTGTCTAAGAGCCAGACCGACGACGTAGTGGCCGGCATCAAGATGGCCCTCGAAGAGCACGGCGGCAAAGCTGGCGGCTTCACCATCGTGTACGAGGACTGGGACGATGCCACTGCGCAGGCGGGCAAGTGGGACCCGGCCGCCGAGCAGGCTAACGCCACCAAAGCGGCCAACGACCCCGACATCATGGCCTACATCGGCACCTTCAACTCGGGCGCGGCCAAGATCGCCATACCAATTCTGAATCAGGCGGGCCTCGCCATGATCAGCCCGGCGAACACTGCGCCTGAACTAACCAAGAAGGGCTTCGACGACCCAACCCTCAACACCCTCTACCCGACCGGCGTGCGCAACTACTTCCGTGTGGTGACTGCCGATGACGTGCAGGGGGCCGCAGCCGCCAACTGGGCCACTGAACTAGGCTTCAAGAAGGCCTACATCCTCAACGACCAAGAGGTGTACGGCAAGGGCGTAGCCAACGTGTTCGAGAAACAGTTCAAAGAGAACGGTGGCACCGTCATAGCAAACGAGGGCTACGACCCCAAAGCTCCCGAATTCCGCTCGCTCATGAACAAGATCAAGGGTGAGGGCGCAGACCTTGTGTACTGCGGCTGTCTGGTGGACTCGGGCGGCCCACAGCTTCTGAAGGACCTGAGGGCCGTGGCCCCCGAGATCCAGTTCATGGGCCCAGATGGTATCCTGACGCAGGCCTTCATTGATGCCGTAGGCAAAGACGTGGCCGAGGGCACGCTGGGCACGGTGGCCGGCAAGGACGTGCCTGACCTGCCGGAAAAGGGCAAGAAGTTCTACGAGAACTTCAAGGCCAAGTACAACCGCGACCCCGACCCATATGCCATCTACGGCTATGAGGCCATGAACGTGGTGCTCGAAGCCATAGACCGCGCGGGCAAGAAGGACCGCAAGGCCATCATGGAAGAGATCCGCAACACCAAGAACTACGATGGCGCGCTGGGCACTTGGAGCTTCGACGAGAACGGCGACACCACCCTGTCGGACATCAGAGGCTTCAAAGCTACAGACGGCAAGTGGGTCTTCCAGAAGTATCTGACCGTCAAAAAGTAGCGCCACACCACACGCTTACTTGCCTACGGGCCGGGGGCTTTCCCAAGCCCCCGGCCCCAAACCAGCCCCACCCAACCCCTCCGAGAGACTGTTAGGAATTACACAGGCATGGACGTATTCATACAGACCCTGCTCTACGGCATCACTGTAGGTGCGGTATACGCCCTGATAGCTTTGGGCTATACGCTGGTATACGGCATCATCGAGTTGATTAACTTCGCGCATGGCGACCTATTCATGCTGGGCAGTTTCGCCGCGTTGACCGTGCTTGAAATCACCATAGTGAACCGGGATCACCTGCCGGTCAACCCATGGATCGGTCTGCTGCTTGCACTGATCATCCCTATGGTGTTCTGCGCCAGCCTGAATGTGTTGATCGAGCGCGTGGCCTACCGGCGATTACGCCATGCGCCCAGACTGGCCCCCCTGATCTCGGCAATCGGTGTATCGTTTGTGCTCATCAACATCGGCCTGTGGTGGCGCGGCCCAAGCCCCCAGAACTTCCCGCTGCTGCTCAACCTGTTCGGAAGCCAGAACCTGTTCGAAGTGCTGTTCGGCACCGATGTAAACGTTCGCTTCACACTTCGAGAACTGATGGTGATACTGGTCACCATCCCGCTGCTGTTGCTGCTCAACTATGTAGTGTTCCGCACGAATATCGGCAAAGCCATGCGTGCCACAGCTCAGGATCGCGAGGCCGCGATGCTTATGGGCATAAACGTGGACCGCACAATTGCCTTCACATTCCTGTTGGGTGGGGCGCTGGCAGGGGCGGCAGGCCTGATCTTCGGGCTGTACACAGGCAGCACCTATTTCCTCAGGGGCTTCGACGCTGGGCTCAAGGCCTTCACAGCCGCGGTGCTCGGTGGCATAGGCAACCTGTACGGGGCCACGCTGGGTGGCTTCCTCATCGGCATCATCTCCGCCTTCAGCGACTATTATCTTGAGAGCCGCTGGACCAACGCGGTGGTCTTTTCAATATTGATTATTATCTTGGTCTTCCGGCCCGGCGGCCTGCTGGGTGAGCAGACGGTTGAAAAGGTGTGAACCCACGGCCGGGATAGGCTCCCACAGCGGCCACCGGCCACAGGTCATCATACATCCGGTCCTACCCAGCTTGGAACGCAAGCACAGGTTCGGTAAGAGGGTATAGCCTATGACCACAAGTTCGAACACAGCCCCCAACCCCGGCAACCCGGGAAAAGACGGGGCCAAGGTCGGCACCTATCGCAGCAGGACGGAGCAAAGGCTCAAAGAGTTCGCCGCCAATCCACTGGGGGCATCGCTGCTCATGCTGCTGGCGCTGTTCGTGCTGGTCTACCCGTTTCTGGACGAATATTTGCATTTCCGCAGGATCACCGATGTCATCCCTATCATCGTGTACATCATCCTCGCGCTGGGGCTGAATGTAGTGGTGGGTTACGCGGGCCTGCTGGACCTCGGTTATGCGGCCTTCTTCGCCATCGGCGCGTATGTGGCGGCTTTCATGACCTCACCCCTCAGCCGCTTCAACGAGGGAGGTATGCACTGGTGGTCCAACTTCTGGGTGGCGCTGGTGGTGGCGTTCTTCGTGGCTATCCTCGCCGGCATGGTGTTGGGCGCGCCGACCCTGCGGCTGCGCGGCGACTATCTGGCCATCGTGACGCTGGGCTTCGGCGAAATCGTGCCCGTGGTGTTCCGAAACGCCGAGTACTACACCTATGGGGAGAAGGGATTGAGCGCGATCGGGCGCCCGATAATTGACATCCCATTTCTGGGCATCCACTACGAGCTTGGCGCAGAGCCTCTGTTTGGTCTGGGCGAATGGAGCAAGCAACTGCCGTGGTATTACCTTTTGCTCTTGGTGGGAATACTCTCCGTGATCGGCCTGCGGCGATTGCAAGATTCGAGGGTGGGCCGCGCATGGATGGCCATGCGCGAAGATGAAGTCGCGGCTGCCGCCATGGGCATCAATCTGGTGACCACCAAGCTTTCGGCCTTTGGCATGGGGGCGTCGTTCTCCGGCGTGGCAGGCGCAGTGTTTGGGGCCTACATAGGCTCGATCTTCCCCAGCCAGTTCGAATTCTCGCTGTCGGTGATACTGCTGTGTGCCGTCATACTGGGCGGCATGGGCAACATATGGGGGGTGATACTGGGTGGCTTCATCATCCAGTTCTTCGACCGCATCATGTCCCCGGAGCTTACGGAGTTTCTGGTGAACGTGGGGCGGGCCACTAACAACGAGTTCCTCGCCGGCCTGCAACTGAGCAACTGGCGGTACTTCATATTCGGGGCCGCGCTGGTCATCATGATGCTGGTTAGGCCCGAAGGTCTCATACCCAGCGGTCGCCGCAAGGCTGAACTGCATCCGGAGGAAGAGGAACAGATGGCAGCTGTGCCAGAAGAAGAGATGCCTGCTCTGGAACCCACCCCACAGGCCGTGCAGGCCAGACAGACGCTGTACGAAGTGCGCGAGACCGGCGAGAGCGTTCAGGAGAAACGGTGAGGCACGCAATATGGCAACTACCGAAGCACCCCTGACGACACTACCCACCTCCTTGAAGAGCAGCGATACGCTGCTCGAAGCCCGCAAGCTGACGCGGCGGTTCGGGGGGTTGATCGCCGTGAACGGCGTAGATCTGACGGTGCAGCGGGGCATGATATTCAGCGTGATCGGCCCCAACGGGGCGGGCAAGACTACGCTGTTCAACATGGTCACCGGTCTGATCAAGCCTACATCCGGCCAGTTGCTCTTCAACACGGTGGATGGCAACGGCCAGCCAAAGGTCGTGGGCATCACTGGCAAGCCGCCCCACTACGTGACGGCCATAGGCATCGCCCGCACCTTCCAGAACATCCGCCTGTTCGCCAACATGACCGCCCTCGAAAATGTGCTGGTGGGCATGCATACCCGCCTCAAAGGCACCGTGGTGGACGCGCTATTCAGGCCACCATGGAGCCGCAAGGAGGAGGCTCTGGCCGCCCAACGGGCAAGGGAGATACTCAAAACTGTGGGGTTGGAATGGGCACACGACCAGCTCGCCAAGAACCTGCCCTACGGCGACCAACGCAGGCTGGAGATAGCACGTGCCCTAGCCAGCAACCCCCGGTTGCTACTGCTCGACGAGCCTACCGCAGGCATGAACCCGCAGGAAACCACCGTTATGATGCGCTTCATCAAGCGCTTGCAGACCGAGCAGGGTCTGACCATCCTGTTGATTGAGCACGATATGAAGGTGGTGATGGGCATCTCCGACTACATCGCAGTGCTGGACTACGGTGCAAAGATCGCAGAAGGCACCCCGGCCGAGGTGCGCGCCAACCCCAGAGTGATCGAGGCCTACTTGGGCAGGGCTGCCACCCAACCCTCGGCCGGCCCCAACGGCGCGACCGAAGGAGGGTCGTGATGGCCGTCTTGGAAGTGAACAACATCCACACTTATTACGGCAGCATCCACGCCCTCAAGGGCGTGAGCCTGCGCGTAGAAGAAGGCGAAGTGGTCACGCTCATTGGCTCTAACGGTGCGGGCAAGACCACCACACTGAAAACCATCTCCGGGGTGCTCAAGCCCCGCAGCGGCTCGATCTACTTTCAGGGTAAACGCATTGACGTACTCGCACCCGACGAAATCGTGCAGATGGGCATCGCCCACGCACCCGAAGGCCGACGCATATTCAGCCGCATGACTGTGCTGGAGAATCTGGAGATGGGCGCCTACGCCCGCAAGGACCGTGACGGCATCAAATCCGACATGGAGCGGGTGCTTACCCTGTTCCCCCGCCTCAAAGAGCGCCTCACTCAGAAGGGCGGCACTCTGTCCGGGGGCGAACAGCAAATGCTGGCCATCGGTCGCGCCCTGATGTCACACCCCAAGTTGCTGTTGCTCGATGAGCCTTCGATGGGCCTGTCGCCCATACTGGTGGAAACTATATTTCAGGTGATACGCGACATCAACAAGCAGGGCACCACCGTGCTGCTGGTGGAGCAGAATGCGCTCATGGCCCTGCAAGTGGCCCACCGCGGTTATGTGATCCAGACAGGCCAGATCGTTATGGAAGACACGAGCCAAAACCTCGTCCAGAGCGAACTGGTGCGCAAAGCGTATCTTGGCGAGGAATAGGTCAAGCAAGCTATGGTTGTGGGCGGTTGTAGTGCCCGAAGAAGCGCGCTCTTCTTCGGGCTGGTTTTTGCCCTGATCGCGGCGCAAGCCTGCAATACCGGCAGTGTCGATACGGCTAATACACACAGGCCCGAAATACGTGCCTCTGGCGAAGACATTCTACGCATAGTATCCTCTTTCCCGGCGAAAGGCCAACTGGCCGGTCAGAGCGCCCTCATGCAACAGGCCATTGACCTTGCGATCGAGGAACGTGGAGGCAGGGCAGGGCACTGGCGTGTGGAACACGTGCGGCTGGACGGCGGCTCAACGGACGACGGCTCATGGTCGGCAAGGCAGGAGCGCGCCAACGCCACAGCCGCCGTGAACGACCCCGCGGTAATTGCCTATATAGGCCCTTACAATTCGGGGGCCGCCCGATTCTCCCTGCCCATCACCAACAGGGCGCACCTGCTGCAATTAAGCCCTACAATGACGTGGCCGGGCCTCACCGAGCAGGGCTGGGAAGCCGGAGAGCCTGATGCTTACTATCCGACCGGCAGGCGAACCTTCGCCCGCCTGATGCCCTCGGATGCGTGGCAGGCAGAAGTGGCGGCTCGGCGGGCCGGTGAACTGGGTGCACGCAAGGCTTTCGTGCTCCGAGACGGCAGCACCTACAGCGACGGCCTCGCAAGGCGCTTCGCACTGGCTGCCCGCTCTCACGGCCTTGAAGTGGTGGGAGAGGCTGACATAACGCACACGCGTGGCACAGAGCTGGCCGGGCAGGTGCGGCAGAGCAGAGCGGACGTGGTGTTCTATGCGCCATCCACAACGGGCAATGCAGTGATGGCGGCACGCGCCCTCGCAGATGTTCCACTGAGCACCGGCGTGTTCGCCAGCGATACCGCGCTCAGCGATCAGTTCATGGAAGCCGCAGGAGATAGCGCGCCACGGTGGTGGGTCGTGTACAACGGCTTTGTCCCACCACTGGCAACAGACGAATGGCGGCAGTTCGAGCAGGCGTTCATGCGCAGGTACGCGGTAACGCCCTCGCAATTCGCGGCCAACGCTTACGACCTGACCAATCTGGTTCTGGACGCATTGGAGCGTATAGACGTGCCCGACCGCCGACAGGTGTCCGAACTGGTGCTTGGCACGCGGGGCTATGCGGGCGTAACCGGCATCATCACTTTCACGCCCGAGGGCGATGTCCACAACTGGCGCATGAGCGTTTACCGCTTAGCGGCCGATCGAGCGGTGTTCGACCGCTTGCTCGAAGGTGGCGCAACCACTCCGTAGACCCGGTAATATCCAATGGTGCTAGTGCATATTCATGCAAGATGTTGGGGAAGGCTGTGCCCTCCCCAAACCCCTCTTATGCGGGCGGAGGCCCGCGCTCCGTCTACAACTGCACCCTGATATTTATCGCCTTTGCTCGGATAAGCGACATATAGTGGTTCGCCGGCACGCCACCCTCACCGGCCCGGCCTTCCTGCCTCCTAATCCATCATGTCCAGCTCTTGGTGCATGCGACGGATGCGCTCGCGTAGCTCCTGCATGGTGCGCACACCGAGTTCGCTCATGCGCGCGGCCAATTCAGGCGGCAGGTCTGCCATACCAGCCCCGGCAGGCAACCCGGCCTCCTCTATTTCCTCTGCCAAGCTTTCCATCTCGTCCAACTGCAACATGGCGTCGTAGGTCTGGCCTTCGGCAGGCGTGCCATCCTGCGAGCCTGAGTCGTGTTGTCCCATTCCCATGGTGAAGTACCTCTTGTCGCTTACAATGCCGACCGGTGTCAACGCGGCCACCCCGGCCATCAACCGAAGAACGCTGTGGTCAGGATCACACCCACGCTAATGGCCCCCACCAGCCCAAACTCGGCAAGCACCCTGCGGGTAAGGGTGCCATCAATGTAGTGCGACGCCACCCCGAAGAGCACGTAAAAGACCACCAGCAGGAAAGCCCCGCCCACCAGCGCCGGTAGCGCTGCCCAGTAGTTCAACGCCCACGTCAATTCTCCGGCTACCACCCCCGCCCCCATCGAGAGCAGTGCCAGCGTGCCGGTGCGGCCTCGCACAGGCAGGTTCATTGCCCTATGCCACTCAGCATCTCGGCTCAACATCTCATAAATCAGCAAGCCTGTAGCCACAGCCACTGCCGAGCCAGAGATCAACGACCGCACTTTCAGTCCGTATATCACGCTGAAGAGCAGAAAGGCAGTCAGGTGCGCGATGATGTTGAGCAGGGTCTGCGCGAACCAGAAATAGCGGTCGTTGATGCTGGTGCTGTGGACCTGCGCCCAGTATAAGGCGCTGAAGCTCAGGCCGGCCACTACCAGCACCAGCGCCTGCACAGGCCCACTCTCGAACATCTGAGTGAAGATCATGAAAGCCGCGGCCATCATGACCGGGGTGACAATGCGCAAGGGCAGCGCCAGAGGCCCTACCAGCGGCAGGTAGCTCTCGACCACCCTCGGTTCGGAATGAACTACGGCCCCTTGTGACGCAGCAGCGCCTGCCGGCGCGACGGCACTTCGCACCCACAATGCCCCCATGCCGGCGATCAGCATAAGCAACAGCGCCATCGCCCAGATCAGCAGGTCGGGCAGGACCGGCTCCGCGCCCACGCCACGCGTCAGAATCTGCATGAGGCCGAGGCCGATGAACAGTACTGCGGTCAATATGATAATGCGTTCGGTTCTGCGCATCGTAGATTCCGGCGCTCGCTCAAGCCTCAAGCGCTTGCCTGATCTGTCGCTCGCTTAAAGCGCCCTCTCTCAGCACCTGAGGGGGGTCAACCACGCAGTTCACCACCGTGGAAGGCACCCCGCCGGGCGACGGGCCGCCGTCAATGATCAGGTCAACGGTGTCGCGGAAGTATTCGGCGGCTTGCCGAGCGTTCACGGCATCGGGTTGGCCCGATAGGTTGGCGCTGGTGGCGGCCACCGCCCCACCGTAGCTCTCGATGAAAGCGCGCAATTCGTCATGATTGGGCACCCGCACGGCTATTGTGTCCCCACCGCTCAGAGCTTCGGGCACGGTTTCCCTGCGCCGCAACACCAGAGTGAGCGCGCCCGGCCAGAAGGCCACCGCCAGTTTGCGAGCCGCAGGGGGCACGCCCTCGGCTACCATATCAACCCGATGCTCGCCAGAGAGCAACAGGGGAAGGGCCTTTTGCGCCGGGCGGTGCTTGGCTTCATATATTTTGGCTATCGCCTCGAGATTATACGGGTCGCATGCTATGCCATAGACGGTATCCGTCGGGAAAACGACCAACCCGCCTGAAGACAGCACTTCGGCGGCAAGCTTCCACGCTTCAAGACTCATCGGCATTAGCTTCATGGCTGTGTCCTACATTATAAAGATGATAAAGATGGTTGGCCCCAGCTCTGCACCCGCCCCATCGCCGACAGCCGGGGCCATCGTGCGGGAAGGCGCACGCCCGGTTAATGCTGGCGGGCGAGCAAGAATTTAGCCCAAGACTCCAGCAGCCTGCGGTGGGGCGTATCTGGCAGTTGGTAAAGCTCGCGCATAGCATCGGCGATGTAGCGGTTGGCAAGCCGGGCGACTTCATCGCCTGCGCCGGTGGAATTGATTATATCCAGAGCGCGCCGGATCTCCTGAGGGCTTGCGTTGGCATTGCCCAGCACCGACAACAAGGCGGTGCGATCGCGCTCGGTGGCACGAGCGAGTGCGTGAAACACCACCAGCGTGCGCTTGCCCTCGCGCAGGTCCGAGCCAACTGGCTTGCCCAGCACCTGTTCATCAGCCACAAGCCCCAGCAAGTCATCTCTCAACTGGAAGGCAGTGCCGCACAGGTAAGCAAACCTGCTGAGCCTAGAAGCACGATCATGCGGGTCGGGCTTGCCCGCCAACCCTATCTTGGCCCCGCACCACGCCGCATATTCCAGCAGGCTGCCGGTCTTCTTGGTAAGCATAGCCAGTATATCCTCTTCGGTGAGATGGTCAGGGGGCACGAGCGCATACTGTACATCAAGCATCTCGCCTTCAAGGAGTTGAGGAGTAAGCGAGGAGGCCATGCGATCAATTAGCTCAAGCACGAGCGCGGCGTCCACGCCACGCCCGGCCAACTCGGCCATCAACGCATAGCACCACGCCTGTTGAATATCGCCTGTGAGGATGGCCACCGTCGTCCCGTAATGGGCCGCTTCAGGAGGAGCAAGGCCGTAGTGTTGTGCGGCACGGGATGCGTACTCAGCATGCACGGTAGGCCTGCCACGCCGGGTCTGGTCGCGGTCTATTATATCGTCGTGCACCAGCGTCCAAGTCTGATACACTTCGACGGCAGCGGCAGCGGGCAAGGCCACCTGCTCATCACCTCCCACCGCCCCACAGGACAGCAACAGGAGCATAGGGCGCAGGGCTTTGCCACGCCGCTTGATATAGCTGAAGGCGGCATCGTGGATTTGCTCCGGGCGAAAGCGCTCGGCGCCCGGCCAATTTTCAAGGAAATCGTACACGAGCCGCCTGCGTTCCATCAGCGCAGCCTCGAAGGCAGCAAGCTCTTCTGGTGTCAGGGCCGCCAGCTGAGGGTGGCCGGTGGTGGGTGGCACTTGCATCCTACAGGTGCTCCTTAATGCTGAGCGCCGCTGCACGGTCCATGCCTTCAACCTTCATAAGCTCCTCGAGGCTGGCCTCGCGTATAGCCTTGACCGAACCGAAATGCTTCATGAGCGCCTTCTTACGTTTGGGGCCGATGTGCGGCACTGAATCGAGCTGGCTCTTCACGCCTCGCCGAGAGCCAAGCTTGCGGTTGTAGGTGTTGGAGAACCTGTGCGCCTCGTCTCGTATACTCTGGAGCAGTTTGAGGGCGGCGGACCGCCTGTCGAGCAGCACCGGCTCGGACTGTCCGGGCACAAACACCTCTTCCTCGCGCTTGGCAAGAGAGATCACCGGCAGGTCGGCAAGACCCACCTCCCGGAGCACCTCCAGCGCGGCGTTCAGCTGTCCCTTGCCGCCGTCAATCACGATCAGGTCGGGCAGTATCGCCCAGTCGCCGCCGTCCCAGCGGTCAGGTGCCGAACCTTGCCCATGGGTCTCGGCCAGTTCCTCTTTACGCGCCAGCTGTTGCAAAGTGTCGCCAAGCCGGGGTTCAGTGCGCGCTTCGAACTGCTCTTGGCGCACCCTCTCTTCGGCCTCGAAGCCCGCGGCCGGTGCGGGCCGGTGGGTCTGGCCTGCACGAGCCAGCGCCGTGGCCTCCGACCGCTCCACCACGGCTCGCGAGGTGCTCGCTCGTTTGAAGCGACGGCGCAACATCTCCTGCATGGAGGCATAATCGTCGTTGGCCGAAGTGCGTATCTGGAAGCGGCGGTAGGCTTTCTTCTGGGGCACGCCCTGCTCGAACACCACCATAGCTCCTGCCGTATCGGTGCCCTGCAAATGAGCCACGTCGTAACACTCTATGCGTTGGGGCCACACGGGCAGGCCGAGCACCTGCTGCAACTCGGTAAGCGCGGCGGTAGACTTCTGCTCATCGCTGAGGTAGCGCAGGCGGAACTGCTCAAGGGTCTCGGCGGCGTTACGCGCGGCCATCTCCACAAGCTCGCGCTTGTCGCCACGGCGGGGCACGGTGATGCTGACCTTGGTGCCACGCTTCTCCCGCAACCACGTCTGAATCACGTCGGCATCGTTCACATCGTGCTGGAGCAACAGCTTGGGCGGGGGCTTGTTGGCGCCGCTGTCGTAAAACTGGCCGATGAAGCTCTGCATTATCTCTTCGGGGGAGGCGTCGGCGGCGCCTTCCAGCATGAAGTACTCGCGGCCCAGCAGTCGCCCGCCGCGTATGAAAAACACCTGCACGCACGCTTCCCCATCCCGTCTGGCGAAGGCGATCACGTCCTCATCTGCGCGGCTGGTGCTGAACACGCGCTGCTTCTCGCGCACGCTCTCCAGCAAGTGGATGCGATCGCGGAACACGGCGGCCCGCTCGAACTCTAACCCTTCCGAGGCCTCCTCCATTTTACGCCGCATATCCCTGATGATATGCTCTTCTTTGCCCTCCAGAAACAGCATCACCTGCCGGATGGCCTCGTCATAGGAGGCCTTGTCGGCAAGCCCTGCACAAGGCCCTAAACAGCGGTGGATGTAATATTGCATGCAAGGTCGGCTGTCTTTGCCGGTGATCACCTTGTCGCAGGTGCGGAACGGGAACAACTTGTCGAGTAGGTCTATCACTTCGTTTACGGTGCTCATGCCGGGGAACGGCCCGAAGTAGCGCGCCCCATCCTCCTCGATCTTGCGGGTGCCGATTACGCGGGGCCAAGGCTCTTGCACGGTGACTTTGATAAACGGGTAGGTCTTGTCATCCTTCAGGCGGACGTTATATCGGGGCCGATGCTGCTTGATGAGTTGGTTTTCGAGGATCAGGGCCTCAAGCTCGGTCTCGGTCACTATATACTCGAAGTCGTGCACCTCCTCCACCATGCGCCACACTTTGGGGGACTGCCCGCGCAACGACCTGAAATAAGAGCGCACCCGGTCCCTGAGGGAGAGCGCCTTGCCCACGTAGATGATCTCGTTGGCGCGATTGCGCATGATGTACACGCCCGGCGCCGAAGGCAATGCATTCAAGCGCTCTTCGAAACCGACTGAACGCTGAGGTGTGGAGGCTGTTCTGTTAGAAGGCATGATGAGACTTCACGAATTCGATATCCTGTGGGCTTAGCTTCCGTCCGTGCCACGAACCGATTGCCAGCCGCTTCATAGTTAATTCTAGCAAATAGCGGGCGCAATACAAAGTTGTCCGGTGATTACCCACGTGCCCATCACCCCGGCGTGTTATCTACGGCATCAATAGACGCGCCGGGGTCGCCCCACGAACACCAACAGCGCACCAAACGACAGCCCGGCGATGAACAGACACGATGCGAAGGATAGCGCCTGTAGCCAACCGGTTGCGGGGTCCTCGGCCCCCGACTCGCTTGCCGCAAACAGGCTGATCGCGGTGGCACAAGGGCACAGGATTATGTCGAGTGCAATCAGGCAGACCCCTGCCCAGAAAGCCCCCGAAGCCGGCCGCACGCCCGATAGCCCACCCAGCACACTGCGACCGGCTAGCGGAGAGTAAGGATATACGACCTGCGGTGTGTTCTGGGGCGAGTGCGGACCACCAATGCCAGTGACGCCTGCAAAAGCAGTCGGGTTTGGTGGCACAGCCCCGATGTGTGCCGCAAGCGGTTCACCAGATGCGAGGGCTTGGCCGCAATTGTGGCAGAACCGGGCCTGTGCGTCGTTGAGGGCGTTACACCGTGAACAGGGGACCTGCAATTTCCCTCCTCCCCATAACATTTGATGGATAGCAGGCAATATATTACCTTATAGGCATGCAATATGCCAGTGCCTCTGTGCCCGCCGGTTACACGATACGATACCGTGCGGGCGGCAGGTGAAACACAACGACAGGAGGGCAACCCTTGCACGAGAACTTGGACCTCGCACAAGAACAAACTACCATCGAAGTCTTCGACCAAATTGATATGAGGGTGGGCAAGGTGGTGGCCTGTGAGCCATTCCCCGAGGCGCGCAAACCGGCGTACAAACTGACAATAGACTTCGGGCCGCTGGGCATCAAACGGTCCAGCGCCCAGCTAACCGACCATTACATCTGCGAGGAGTTGATGGGCAGGCTGGTCGTGGCGGTGGTCAACTTTCCACCCCGCAGAATAGCCGGTTTCGTGTCCGAAGTGCTGGTGCTCGGAGTGAGCAGCACGGGCGTGAGCAGGCAAGGCCCCGTGGTGTTGTTGCAACCCGACAGAGAAGTGCCTCTGGGCGCGCGAGTGTTCTAATACAGTGTTCTAAATGCCAATCATGCGATCATCCGAGCAAAGACGATAAATGTCGAGGGTACAGGGGCAAGCCTCCCACCGCGCAACGTACCATGGCATATATATTGCACACATGGCTTACAACAACTGTGGGCCTGCTCAGGCCTAATTCAGCGTGAAAGGAGGTTGCCAATGGCAAATCAGGTGACCAGAGTGGATACCGTGACCACGGAGACCACCCAGCCGGTAGTGGAGCAAACCACTACCACCACTACCACCACTTCCCAGCCTGCGCCGGCCACCGCGCCGGACAGCGTCAACGTAAACGTCAGCAGTACCGACGAGGCCGGAGGGGTGACAGTGAACGTGCCCCCTGCCCCCGGCACGACCACCACTACCACTACTACCCAGCCCTCTATCAATATCAACGAGGGCTAGCCGCTAGCCGCTAGCAACCGGTTAGCACAAGTCGGGCCGACCTAAAAGGAGCGGCCGCGGAGTGGTTGCCCTACACACTGCTCATAAATGACACATAACACACAGGGGCACCTCTTAGGGTGCCCCTGCGCGCGATCTTACGACCTTTCCACACACACCGGTATAGCGTCGGTTGCGCCCCTCACGCCCCGGCCTGCAATCGCTTGGCCTTCTCAACAGCCTGATCTATGGTGCCCACCATGTAAAAGGCCTGCTCAGGCAGGGCGTCGTGCTTGCCTTCGAGTATCTCTTTGAAGCCGCGCACCGTCTCGGCCACGGGCACGTACTGGCCGGGGGTGCCGGTGAAGGCCTCGGCCACGAACATAGGCTGAGACAGGAAGCGCTGGATTCTGCGGGCGCGGGCCACGGTCAGCTTGTCCTCCTCAGACAGCTCTTCGATGCCCAGAATGGCGATGATGTCCTGAAGGTCCTTGTAGCGTTGTAGCACCCTCTGCACGTTGCGGGCCACCTCATAGTGTTCCTGACCCACCACGCGCGGGTCGAGTATGCGCGATGTGGAGGCCAGCGGGTCAATGGCCGGGTACAGGCCCTGCGCGGCGAGGGCACGCTCCAGCGTGATGGTGGCGTCGAGGTGGGCGAAGGTGGTGGCCGGAGCCGGGTCGGTGTAGTCGTCGGCGGGCACGTAGATTGCCTGCACCGAGGTGATCGAACCGTGCTTGGTGGAGGTGATGCGTTCCTGA
>DAOTTC010000081.1:0-17921 GCA_034437815.1 Chloroflexia bacterium
GCTGTTCAGGGAGACCGGCAAGCGGCTGGGCGGGGTGTTCCTCGAATACTGGCGCACCCACGGCGGGCTGATGCAACAGGGCTACCCCATATCCGACGAGTTCACCGAAGTCAGCCCGCTAGACGGCAAGACCTACACCGTGCAGTACTTCGAGCGGGCGGTGTTCGAGCATCACCCGCAGAACCGCCCGCCTTACAACGTGCTGCTGTCGCTGCTGGGCACGTTCAAGTATCAGGCAAGGTATGGGGCAATCGGCGCTCAGGTGCCCACCCCGGTGGTCACGCCTACCGCTGCCCCGGCCAATACCCTGTCGGCGGCACAGCGGATTGAACTGCTGGACGCAGTATGGATCAAGGTGCGAGACAACTACGTCTATACAGACTACCGGGGGCTGAACTGGCAGGCGGTGTACAACGAATACCGTCCCAAGGTACTGGCGGCTCGCAACGACGATGAAGTATACCGCCTGCTGGCCGAGATGATCGAAAAACTGGGCGACAAGCACTCCACCTTCCTCAATCCTCAGCAGACGTCCGAGGACGACGCCCTGCGCAGGGGGGACCTCAAGCTTTCGGGTATAGGGGTGCTGTCGCAGCAAATAGAGGATACGGTGCGCATCGTGTATGTGGTGCCCGGTAGCCCGGCGGACAGGGCGGGGCTGAGGGCGTTCGACATCATCCGGGCAGTGAACGGCAAGCCTCTGACCAGCAACGAGGAAGCCCCACGCCTGATCCGAGGTCCAGCGGGTACACCGGTGACCCTTACTATAGAGACCCCCGGCAGCCCCCCGCGTGATGTGACCATCATCCGCGAGACGGTGACGTTCGCTTTCCACGCACAGGCCAGACGCTGGCCGGGCACCAACGTGGCCTATGTCAGCCTGCCCAGCTTCAGTGCCTTCGGCATATCGCAAGAGGTGGCCGGTGAGATACAGAGGCTGGCATCTGCCGGCCCGCTGGACGGGGTGATAATTGACCTGCGGCAGAACGGCGGCGGGTTGATATCGGAGCTTAATTCGACGCTCGGACTGTTCATCAATGGCGGCAGCGCGGGCTTCGATGTCACCCGATGGGATCGCACAGAGTACCGCATACCGGGCGGTAGGGTGTTGCAATCGGTGGCGGGCAAACCGGTGGTGGTGCTGGTGAGCAAAGCCAGCGCGTCGGCCTCCGAGCGGTTTGCCGCCGTGATGCAGGACCACCGACGCGCAGTGGTGCTTGGCACCAACACCGCGGGCAACACCGAGACTGTCTACCCCCACGATATGCCTTATGGCTCGCGCCTATGGCTGGCGCAGGCCACCTACCTGCGTATTGACGGCAGGAGCAGTCTGGAGGATGTGGGCGTGACCCCCGACATCCGTTCCGATGTGCAGTGGTACCATTACCCGCCCGATCAGGACCCGCAGGTGCTGGAAGCTGTGCGCTACATTCAGGGTCAGAGGAGATAGACCTGCAGGCCGCCGAAGTTCACCATGCGGGCGGCGCCGTTTTGGAGTATAATCCGTGGGAAGCGCGAGCAGTTTCTGGCCGGGGTCATGGCCGCACCGCGCTATGAAAGCATAGCGAAAGGCTGACAACTTACCCACTATGAATATAGGCCCCAACGATCTAGTTCTGGACGTGGGCAGTGGGCACAACCCACACCCGCGCAGCAACATCCTGTGCGACCGATACATCGAAGATGACACAGAGCGCGGCGGTTCCATACGCGCTGACCGGCCCCTGATCGTGGCCGATGCGCACAACCTGCCGTTCAAAGACAAAGCGTTCGACTACGTGATTGCCTCGCACATCATCGAACATATGGACGACCCGGCGCGCTTTTGCTCGGAATTGATGCGAGTGGCTCGCCGGGGCTTCATCGCCTCACCTACAGAGATAGCCGAGCACCTGTTCTATTGGCCTTTCCATAAATGGTACGTCAATAAGATAGGCGACCGGCTGGTGCTGCACCCTAAGAAGGACGTGCCCAACGTGTTCGGCGAGTTGTTCGACTATCTGTACGAGTACAACCCGTGGTTCGCCCGTTTCCACCGCTCGCTGCCCGATATGTTCTGGATGGAATATGAGTGGGAGGGGGTCATCCAACTCGAGATACGCGACCGATCACCCCTCGACCTCGACAACCCCCGCATTCTGAAGCGCATGGTTATACCACGCGAGCCCCTGCTCACCTCTTTGAAGCGCAGCGCCATCACGCTGGCCGACACCTACCTGCCGCAGCGCGCCAAGAGGTTCATCACGGAACTGCGCCGCAAGAAGCGTGTGCCTCCTCGCAGGATTAAGCTTGAAGATATCCTTGCGTGCCCGGCGTGCCTCGGCGATGTGGTCTTGAGGCGCGACTCGGTCAAGTGCATGCGCTGTGGCCGCACGTACCCCATCGAGCGGGGCTTCCCTATGATGTTGCTCGATCAGGAGATGCGGTTCAGGTCCGCGCACAAAGAGGGTTTATACCAATCATCCGAGCAAAGGCGATAAATACCGAGGGTGCAGCGGTGCTCCCCTATACCAATTCATATTCATAGCTTTTCTGGTGCATGTTCATGCAAGATGCCGGGGAAGGGAGGCCGGGAAGGGCACAGCCTTCCCACTGTTGGCGAGCGGGGCGCCCGCGCTCCGTAAGCTTGGCAAGGTTGCCCTCATATTGGGTAGGGCACAAAGCGAGGTATGCGCCTATGCAAACGGGCGCTTATGCTTATGTTGTGGGCCTGCCAACCCCCGTTTTGGCGCCTTCGCTTTCTACCCATAGCAGATATCAGTCGGCAATGGAGATGCCGCACAGTGAGAGGAGTCGCTGGCTGTAGGTCACGGGCCAGCGTGTGAGTTTGCGGCGGGGGTCGGTTGGGGAATGTGTATCCGAGCCTGCCGAGGTAAGCAGGCCGCGGTCGTTGCACAGCTTCAGGTACCATGCCACATCGTAAGCGGTATGGTAAGGGTGCCACACCTCGAAACCCATCAGCCCGGCGTCAATCATGGCGTTGAGGGTGTCTTCGGAAGGCGGGTGAAAGCCCGGCTCGGCGCGGGCAGGGTGAGCCAAGATGGGGATCGCTCCACTACGCAGGGCGTTGCTTATGACCTCGCGCATATCGAGCGGGGGCAGGAAATCTATGCCCGCTGTCTTAGCCAGTTCGTGGGCTTCTTTCATGTTAGGCGCGTATTCGTGCTTGATGAGTGCTTGAAACACGTGATAAGGGGCGATGGGCTGTCCTCTGTGGCAGATGGCGAGGACGGCGGGGTCAACCGGCATACCTCTGCGTGCCAACTCCTCGAGGCCGCCGGCGCACATATCAGCGTAGAGGCGCTTGTTCCGTTCAAGCGGCCCTACCACCGAGCTGTCGGTCAGGTCCACGTTGTACAGCAGAAGGTGGTATTGAGTGTCGCCCCACAGGCAGGATACTTCCACAGCCGGTATCACGTAAATGCCGAATGAGGCAGCGGCCTCCTGCAAAGCACGCACATTGTCCACCCGATCGTGGTCGGCCAGCGCGATGACCGCCAGACCCGCCTCGTGTGCGGCCTTAGCGAGGCTTTCGGGCGTATATCGCCCATCCGAGGCAGTGGTGTGCATATGCAGGTCCACCACGGCCTCGCGTGCTACGACCGCACCTGACAGTCGGCCTGTGACCCCTGCATATACGGAATCAAGCTCTAGCACATACTTCTCCAGCGGTCACACACCAAAATCCAAGGTCGGCGGCACTGCTCATACGATTTCGAGGTCTTCTTGCACCTCTTCCACGCCGGGCACGCTGCCGGCCACCTCCTCGGCCATCTCAATATCCTCGAGGGAGCCTACCTGACCATGCAGATATACCACACCATCCTGCACTTCTACTTCTATGTTCAGGTCGGCTGTATAGGCATCGGATGCCAGCGCATAGCGCACCCGTTCGGCCAGTTCTTCATCGTTGAGCTGTAGCCTCAGAGGGTGGTCTTCACTTTCCGAAGGCTCTTCCAGAGAAGTGGCGGCGAATCCACCGAGCACATCCACGTTCTCACGACGCTCGCGCCGCAGAGGTGGGTCGGTGGGGGCGAAGTAAGGCTCGCCCTCCTCTATGGATTCGATCACGTCGGTGGTGCCCGGATCGTACATGAAATCGGGTTCTTCGCCCTCTTCTCTCCAGTCTCCGTCCAGCTCCAGCACGTCAGGGTTGTTGCTCATGCGCTCCTTACCGATGCTGGGATCCACCAGCAGCTCAATGTCCTCGTCAATCGGGGTTTCCCCCTCTTGGATTTCCTGCACAGTGAACTCAGTTGGACGGGCCATCGGATTAACGGCGGTCACCGGGTCGTCCGGTGGTTCTTCCACTATTGCCTCGGAAGGCATATCTCTGTGTTCCACCGAATGCGGGCTTTCATGCTCCCACGTTCGGCTATCGCGGCTGTCCTCGTGACGAGCTCTGTTCCAGTTATCCATGCTCATCCCTCCAATTCATACCGTTTCCAGCCTATTGTACCACAGTAATGCCGTACCGGGGCGGTTTCGGCAACAATCGAGTCTGGCCCCAACCCCTGTAGGGGGCACATCGGCGAACATTCATGCCTCACCCCCCACACCGGACAAGACCGAGGGCTGTGTAACCGAAGGACAAGCCCATCCAATGGAGCGCGTGCCGTCCGCCTGCGCTCCGTCACCGGCTTTGTCCGTATGCTTGGTGGGTCTTAATGGAGTGGTTACTTTCCGATGAGGGGCAGAGCTTGGCCCTGATACTTGGTGAGGCCGCACGAGCCAGCGCTCTTGACAATGCGCCTGCCATCAGGCTATAATTCTAGGTGCGGGGGGTTAGCTCAGCTGGTCAGAGCGCTACGTTGACATCGTAGAGGTCACAGGTTCGAACCCTGTACCTCCCACTCCCAAAATAGGCATGAACATGGCCCGGATGTTCCGATACTCCGGGCCTTTTGCCTGCTTGATGTAGCCAGACTCTTGGTGTAATACTTCGGCTAAAACCTCACCAGTTCTTCGAGTGCGCGCAATATCTTGTCGGTGGTGGGCATGACGGCGTTGAACAGGTTGTGGTGGGTTGGTGAAGGCACATCGGCGCAGGCCACCCGCCTGATGGGCGCATCTAGGTACACGAAAGCTTCGTCAGCTATCTGAGCGGCGATCTCTGCACCGAAGCCCACGGTTATAGTATCCTCATGCACCACCAACACCCGGCCTATCTCTTTGACAGCGGCCATCACCCCTTCTTTGTCCCACGGTATGATGGTGCGCAGGTCGAGGATGCGGGCTTCGGCTCCCGTGCGCTGGCTCAGGGTAGTGGCCGCTTCCATGGCTCGGTACACGGTGTCGCCCCAAGTGACCACCAGCACGTCATCCCCGTCGCGCACCACAGCGGCCCTGCCGAATGGCAGTGTGTAATCGGGCCCGGGGTAGGGGCGGTTGGCCTCGCGATAGCGATACAGATACCGGTGCTCAAGGAAGATCACCGGGTCGTCTCCGCGCAGGGCAGTGCGGAGCAGGCCCACTGCGTCCGCTGCGTTGGACGGGTACGCTATCTTCCAGCCCGGTAGATGGGCGAACACCGCTTCGCCGCACACCGCGTGCCATGGGTCGCCCCCCATGATCTGGTAGCCCACGGGGATGCGCAGCACTATAGGCCCGCCGAACCGCCCGTGGGTGCGCCAGCGGATGCTGCCCGCATCGGTGATCTGCTCGTGTGCGGGGTCGGCGTATTTGCGGAACTGTATCTCGGGCACGGGTCGCAGGCCGTTCATGGCCATGCCCACCGAGCGCCCGACTATGCCCTCTTCGTTCAGGCTGGTGTCGAAACAGCGCTCCTCTCCGTACTTGGCCTGTAAGCCCTCGGTCACGCGGTGCACTCCGCCGAATGCGCCCACGTCCTCACCGAACACCAGAATGGACGGGTCACGCGCCATCTCGTCGTCCAGTGTCTGGCGCAGGGCTTGCTGCATCGTGAGGCGCGGGCCTTCAGTGACCGGCGGTACTTCGGCCACAGGCTTGGAGGGGGCGAACACGTAGGTGGTGGCGTCTTCGGGGGGCGGGTCTGTGCCCAGTTCCCAAGCGGCCTCTGCCTGCTCGGCCACAAAGCGCTCGGCCTGTTCGCGCATCTCCTCGATGCGGGACGCCGGCACGCCGTGCTCCTGTTGCAACCACAAGATCAGCTTTGCCACCGGGTCGCGCTGCCGGTCTGCTTCTTTCTCCTCTGGAGGCTTATAGGCCGCCGGGTCCTGCCAGTTGTGCCCCGCCAATCTGGGCACCGTAACATGCACCAGTTGGGCGCCGCCCCCATGCCGGGCGCTGGTTATAGCCGAAGACAGGGCCTGATACAGGGCAGGTATATCCCCTCCCTCCACCGAGAAGAGGGTCAGGCCGCGGAAGTTTTGCAAATTGTCGGCTATGGATGGAGCGGCGCACTGGTAACGCCACGGCACGGACAGCGCGTAGCGATTGTCTTCGATGAACATGATGTATGGGAGCTTCAGGTCGGTGGCTATATTGAGCGCGGCCCAGAAGCCATTGGTGGCGGTCGCCCCGTCACCTGCATGGGCCAGTGCTACCGCGCCATCGTATTCCTGCTGGCCCATCACCTGTGCCCTGTAGCGGATGGCCTGTGCCCAGCCCACGCCCGGCGTGAACTGCGCGCCCACATCGCCTGATGCGGGCAGCACCGTCACCCCACCCGGCTGTTTGTGGTTGAACACTACGCCGATATCGCGCCCCCCCGATACGCCTTCCAGCTTGTGCATGTTGCTGGCGAACGCCTCGAATGGGGTCAGGCCCACCCCCAGCATGAACGGACGCGATCGGTAGTACACCGTGGCTCCATCGTGCGGGTGGTTGAGCAGCGCCGCGGCTACCAGTTGGGACACCTCGTGACCTTTGGCCGAAAACTGGAACTTGAGCTTGCCCTCCAGCGGGCGATCAGGGTTGGGTCGGTAGCCGGGGCTGACCTCCAGATCGTCCATGGCACGCGAGATCAGCGCGCGTTGCAACACCTTGAGCCACCATTCGGTGGAGGGCTCCTTCAGGTCATCGGGTGCGGGCAGGGGTTGCCACTCTTGCGCAATAGCCGGTAGTTGCCGGATGCTTATCGCGGACATACGTTTCCTCATCAGATTTGGTTAGGAGTGACCGTTCGCGGGTTCAGTATGCTTGGTCCTATCCAGTTATATCACAAGTTGCCTGCTTGAGGTCAGGTTCAGGGTCAGGGTCGGCAACGCCCGGCGCGAAAAGGATATGAGAGCGCCTACGGGCTGTGGCTTGTGGATTGGCTTGTGGATTGGCTTGTGGATTCCTTGCCCGCCCTCATACGGCGCACACCTACCCCGGCTATGATCAGTACAGCCGCGCCTATCAGCGCCACGGTCTGCACGTGCCCTAGCGAGTCGGCCAGCCCCGCAGCTAACAGCACCGGCACGATCAACATGGCGTTCTGCACCGTGAAGAAGAAGCTGAACACGCGGGCGCGAATATCCAACGGGGAGCGCTCCTGAAGGGCTGTCTGCGCGGGCACCCCTATGAAGCTGTTGAGCGCACCCAGCACGAAAGCCATCGTGCCCATCAGGAATAATATCAGGCCCACCGGTGGTTGTTGGCCCGACAGGCTGAAGAGCCACCGGGTCGCCGGCTCGACAAGCGCGAATACCACCAGCACAGCCCCGGTGATGAAGAGCGACCAAGTGATCATAGCCTGCCGGTTCTCAGGAGTAGATAGCCTGCCCACGATGAGCACCCCCAGCACCAGACCAGCGCCGCCCGGTGAGAGGATGACGTACAGCTGGTCGGGGTCTATGCGCAGCACCTTTTGTAAGAAGTTGGGCCCTATGGCCCCCAGCATCATGAAAGCGGTGATGGCGATGGACCAGTACAAGATGGTGCTCCGGATGACCTCATCCCTGCGGACGAAGTTCCATGCCTCAATCAGGTCGGCTCTGGCGACCAAGAAACCGCGTCTCACCACATCGCCCAGCCCGCCGTTGCCCTCAACTGCCTGCCCTGCATGCGAGCCGGGCCGGGTGGGGTCGGCCCATTCCTCTGCGTATTGCGGGGATGAGCGCGGTTTGGCCGGTGCGTCCTGTGGCAGGAAATAGGTGAGGGCGGCGCATATAAGGTACAGCACGAACAGGATCAAATACAGGACAGGGTAGTTGCCACGCACCACCGTGGCGAGCAGCAGTGGACCCAAGATGACAAACCCCCCGAGCTGGCAGGCAGTGAAGCTCAGGTTGAACAGCGAGTTTGCGGCCACCAACTGGTTGCGCCGGACGATCAGCGGTATCATGGCAAGCTCGGCAGGGTTGAAAAACTGGCTCACTGACGCGAACAGAAAGGTCACCACGTAGAAGATAAGGAGCACCGCGCCCGGCCCCCAGTTCGCATCGGTCAGCACGTAAGCCAGCACCATGATGCCGCGTGCCAGATTGGTGGCCACCAGCACGTTCTTCTTGGAACTGCGCTCCACGAACACACCCGCGACGGCGGCAAACAGAATGGCCGGCAGTGTGAATGAGACGATCAGCCCGGCCACTGCGGTGCTCGACCCGGTGATCGTAGCCACCTGCACTGCCAGCGCCAGATTGATGATCTGCTGGGCGGTCTGTGAGATTATCTGGGCAACCCATAGCAGCAGGAACCTGCGATTCGCGAGGACTTCGAGCATGGAACCGTGGGAGGCGGCCTGCTCTTCGCTGCCGACCGTGTCGATCCCGGCGCCGGCCGTGGCGTGTTGCTCGACCACCCTCTCAACCTCCCTTGTCGTCCATGGCCGTATGCTCGCCCCCATCCCCACGTACATCTTCGTCCTCGTCTTCGTCTTCGAGGCGTTGTGGGCCGGTTATGGTGGGGAGGGGTTGGGGCACCGTCGCGGCCACAGTCAGGGCGGCTTCAGCCTCTTCCGGGGTGATTATGCCATCGGGCATGTGCGGCCCTCCGTTGCGCCGGCGGCTGTGATACATGCCGTAGGTCGCAATCAGCAATACCACCAGCCCGATGAGGCCCACCGTTTGCCTGTAGCCGAGCGTGTCCGCCAGCGCCCCCGCGAACAGCACTGGCACGATGAGGATCGCATTGGAAATTGTGTAAAACGCGCTGAACACGCGGGCGCGAATCTTCTCCGGGGAGCGCTCCTGAAGGGCCGTTTGCGCCGGTACTGAAATAAAGCTGTTGAATATGCCCAGCAACAGCGTGAGGAAGCCCATCAGCCCCAGCATCAACCCTGCCCCCGGCCTGCTGTGGGACAGACTGAAGGCCCAGCTCATGACGGGCTCCAACCCGGCGAATACGATGAGGGTGATGCCCGCGGCCATCAGGCTGTTGTTGATCATAGTCTCACGATTGCCGGGGTGGGACAGCCGCCCCACGGCCAGCACGCCCAGCACGAGGCCCAGCCCACCGGGCAGTAAAATGTAGAAGAGCTGGCTCTGGTCTATGCCCAGCACTCTGTTGAGGAAGCCCGGACCGATGGTGCCCAACATCATGAACACCGCTATGGCGATGGACCAGTATAAAATGGCGCTCATAATCACCGGGTCCTGCCGTATGAAGCGCCACCCTTCCACCAGTTCGTCCCATGCGTTGCGCAGACCGGTGCGCGCTATCTCGGTGGCCCCCGCCGCCACCTCAGTAACGCTGACCTTCTCGCCGTGTTGTCGCCGGGCGGTGATGGTCTTGCCGGGGTCGTCCTGCGGCAGTAGATAGGTCAGCCCCGCCGCGGCGATGCACAGAATAAATATCACCAAGTATAGGCCGGAGAAGTTGTCGTGGAACACCGTGCCCAGCAACAGCGGTCCGAGTAGCACGAACCCGCCAAGTTGGGTGGCCGACAGCGTCAGGTTGAACAGCGAGTTGGCGGCGATCAATTCGCGCTTTTTGACCAGCAGCGGTATCATAGCCGCCTCGGCGGGGTTGAAAAACTGGCTCACCGCTGAGAAGAGCAGTGTGACTACGTAGAATATGGGCAGCACCGCACCCGCACCCCAGCGTTCGTCCGTGAACAGATAGGCCAGCACCATCACCCCGCGCAACACATTGGTGAGCACCAGCATGGTTTTCTTGGAATTGCGCTCCACAAATACGCCCGCAATGGCCGCGAACAGCACCGCAGGCACGGTGAAGGAGATGATGATGCCTGACACGGCCGTACTGGAGCCGCTTATGCGGTCCACCTGCAATACCAGCGCGAAGTTCACGATCTGCTGAGCGGTCTGCGACAGGATTTGCGCGGCCCACAGCTTGACGAAGTTGCGGTTCCTGATTACCTCGGCAATAGAGGCGCTATGTCTGGCTTCTGTTGTATGTTCTGCTATGACGTGCTGCTCAATCACGATTCGCGCTCTTGACTGTATTGGGATAAGGCGTTCAGCACCGGGCCTTCAGGCCTCGGACCTGTGCACGAGCGACTTGACGCGGCGCTCGAATTCGGATCGGGGCATAAGCACGCGGTGGTCGCATTTCAGGCATCTCATGCCTATATCCGCCCCCACGCGCACCACCCGCCATTCATAGCTGCCACAGGGGTGAGGTTTGCGCAGCCTGTATATGTCACCAAGTTTGATATCGAGGGGTGGCATATTGCACATTGCACATTGCACACTGCGTGCCCAAACTATACACGTGCAAGGGGTATTATAACACATGGATCCTGCAATGAAGTGGTTGGCCCATGACCAATAGGTACCGGTCGGCAGTGGCATATGCATGGGACTTGTAGGCCGGCGTCCGCCAAGAGCACCCTTTCCCCAACAGCGGGAGGTGTGAAGTGAAGGATACCTCCACACCCCACACCCAGAGGGTACCCGCCGGTAGGGGCGCTCCCCTGCACCCCGGTATTTATCGCCTTTGCTCGCAAGATAATTGCTATTAGCTATGACCGGATGCCCGCTCACTGGGATTGCATAAGAGCCGCGCCTGTTATATACTACGCATTAGCGCGATCCATTGTGGCAGCCACATATATTACCGTGGGCGGCGGGCTGTCAGCGTTGCAACCTCTGGCATTACAGCAGTGCCGGACAGGCCTATGGTTCTTCGCATCGCTACTGATAAGAATAGATCGCATACCCCGGGGCATGCATTCAACGCCGTGCGTTTTACCCTAAAACCGGCAAGGGTTATACGACGGTGGGTACCTGTGCGAGGCGAAGGCAGGTCTCCGGCTATGGATCGCGTGAAGTGCGGCTGCGCTCAACCGCTCACTATTAGCAAACTACGACAGGAGGAAAGCTATGTCAAACGCATCTCATAAACGATGGACGGACAGACTTACAAGGGCATTGACACCGGTGGTGGTCGCTGGCATGGTGCTTGCGGCGTGTGGGCAACCCGCGGCCCAACCCACCCCCACAACCCCGCCGGTTGCGCCCACGCCCACAACCGCCCCCGCGCCCGAAGCTACCCCTACTACAGCCGAGGTGGCTACCCCCACAGCCACTACCGCGGCCCCCGCCGCCGAAGCCAGCCCCACGCCAAAACCCACACCTGTGGCCTCTAAGGAAGGCACCCTCACCCTCTGGGTGCACTCCGGTGCTCGCCCGGCTGTGGAAGAGCTGGGCAAGAAATTCACTGAGCAGACCAACGTGCCAGTGGTGGTGCAGGAGCTGGGCTTCGGTGACATCCGCGACCAGCTCAAGGTAGCCGGCCCTGCCGGTCAAGGCCCGGACATCATCGTAGGCGCGCACGACTGGATAGGCGAACTGATCACCAACGGCCTGCTCGAGCCCATCGATCTGGGCGATAAGGCGAACAACGTGGATCCGCTGGCGATCAAGGCCTTCACCTATCAGGGTAAGCTGTACGCCCTGCCCTACGGCCTCGAAGGCATCGCCCTGATCTACAACACCGAGCTTGTGCCCACCCCGCCAAAGGATTGGGCCGAGCTTAAGCAGATCGCCAAGCGGTTGCAGGACGAGAAAAAGGTGGATCAAGGCTATGTGCTCCAGCAGGGTGACCCTTATCATACCTTCCCGTTCTGGACGGGTCACGGCAGCCATGTATTCGGGCGCGACGCTCAGGGCAACTATGACCCCAAGCAGTTGCTGCTGGACAACGAGGGCGGGCAGGCAGCCATGAAGGAGCTGGACAGCATGGTCAAGGAGGGTCTGTTGCGCAAGGACATCACCTATGACATCATGACCACCCTGTTCAAAGAGGGCAAATCGGCTATGTGGTTCGGCGGACCGTGGGTGCTGAGCGACCTGCGCAAATCCCCCGTAGCCGATAAGTTCGGCATCACTAAAATACCGCCTATGCAGACTGAGTCGCGTCCCTTCATCGGCTCGCAGGGCTTCATGGTCAACGCTTTCGCCAAGAACAAGGACCTAGCCAAGGCCTTCCTGACCGACTATCTGGCGACCGACGAGGCCATGGAGATCATGTATAAGAACGACCCGCGCATCCCGGCGTGGAAGCCCCAGCGCGACAAGGTGGCCGCCTCCAGCACTCCAGAGGACCAGCAGATCAATGCGTTCGCTGAGGCCATCGCCAACGGCGACCCCATGCCCGCCATACCTGAGATGTCCGCCGTATGGGAGGCGTGGGGTAAGGCCATAACCCTAGTCTTCCAGCAACAGGAAGACCCAGTAAAGGCGATCAAAGATGCAGGAGAAGCAATCCGGGCAAAGCTCAGTGGCACCAGCTACTGACGGTGATAAAGAGGGTGGGGCGCGCCGGCGCCCCACCCTGTCTGTCAGGGATGTTTTGCTGCGCCTACTCGGCCTCGGCCTGATAGACGCCGTCGCCCTGTGGTTTATATACAGGCTCATAGCCGATGGCCTGCTTCCGGCGGCTGTGGTGCTGGCCGTGGTGACGCTGGTGGTCAATTGGGTGTTCCTCGATGACCGGCTATATCCGGTGCGCTGGCTCACCCCCGGCCTGTTGCTGATGTTGTTGATGGTGGTATACCCACTTGTGTTCGCCGTGTATATCGCCTTCACCAATTACAGCGCCGGTAACATACTCACTAAAGAGCAGGTGATTCGTCAACTGGAGAGCCAGTACTACCAGCCGCCCAATGCTGTCAGCTATGAGTGGACCGCCTACCGCAACCCCTCAGGCGATTTCAAAATCATTTTCAAAGACCCACAGGGCCGCTACTATCTGGGCGATCCGCAGAAGGGCCTCGAGCCCTTCGAGGTGCAGGGCGACCAACCGCCCGCCACCATTGACGGCTACCAGAGAGTAGAGCGCCTGCAAACTTTCCAATACCTCGGCCAGTTGACCAAGATCGAGATTAAAGAGGGCGAGAACCTCATACGCATCACCGGCGTGGGCCGAGCCGTGCAGTCCCGCCAGCAATATACATACCACCCTGAGAGTGATACGCTGGTGGACAACCAAACCGGCAAAGTTTACAGGCCGGTGCGGGGCAATTTCACTGCGGACGATGGCACCCAGCTCTATCCCGGCTGGCCTGCGTTCGTGGGCTTCGAAAACTACCTGAGGGTAATCAACGACCCCAACATCAGAGGCCCGTTCTTCACCGTGTTCATATGGACCGTGGTGTTCGCCGCGCTCAGCGTGTTGCTGACCTTCGTGGTGGGGCTGGGGCTGGCCCTCGTGCTCAACGACCGCGACCTGCCTCTGCGCCCTATCTTCCGCTCGATCATGATAATCCCTTACACCATACCGGGCGTGATCAGCGTGCTGATATGGACCGGCCTGCTCAACCCCTATTACGGCAATTTCAGCCTCTTCCTGAAAAGCGTGTTCGGGTCGCCGCCGGGCTGGTTCGAATGGTTCTCGGATGGCACGTGGGCCAAGATGGGCATTTTGCTGGTGAATACGTGGCTGGGCTTCCCCTACATGATGCTGCTGTGTCTGGGGGCGCTCCAGTCCATCCCCACCGACATGTATGAGGCGGCGGATATAGATGGCGCAGGACCGTGGACCAAGTTCTACAGGCTCACCTTGCCCCTGCTGCTCGTGTCAGTGGCCCCTCTGCTCATAGGCTCGTTCGCCTACAACTTCAACAACTTCGGTGTGATCGAGCTGTACAACCGGGGCGGCCCCCCTATTTCCGGAGCCAACACCCCGGCAGGTCAGACCGACATATTGATATCTTACGCTTACAGGCTGGCGTTCGGCGGTGGGCAGGGCGCGGACTATGGGCTGGCCTCGGCTATATCGGTGTTCATCTTTCTGATAGTGGCCGGCATCACTCTGTTCAATTTCCGCTACACGCGCACACTAGAAGAGTTGACGTAGACGCATAAGGTGAGACCGTGGACGTTGTTAGTCACCAAGGCACCACGAGCACCAATCGCACCGATAGAACTGATAAATCACTGGCGACTGACGACTGACGACTGGCGACTGACGACTGACGACTGAAGGGGGCATGCCATGTACGAGACCGGAGCTAAACCAGCGATACAACCGGCGATAGCCCAGCGTGAAGAGGTGCGCTATGGCTCGGTAAAGACCGCACGCCGTGTCAACTTGGCGATAAAGGTGGCAATTGCCCTTCTGGCCTCGCTCTTCTCGCTCTACCCGGTGGTGTGGATAATATCGGCGGCGCTCAACCCGGCCAACTCACTCGCCAATTCTACGCTCATCCCTACCAATGCCAGTCTGGACAATTTCCAGCGCATGGTAAACGACACCCAACACCCCTTCTTCCTGTGGATATGGAATTCGGTGAAAGTTGCGAGCATCACTTCGATCATAGTGGTGGCGCTTACCGCGTTGGCCTCTTATTCGTTCAGCCGGTTCAGATATCGGGGCCGGCGCACGGGCCTGCTGGCGATCCTGCTGGTGCAGCTGTTCCCTAATATGCTGTCCATGGTGGCGCTGTATCTGATGTTGCTGAATCTGGGCAATATCGTGCCGTGGCTGGGGTTGAATACCCATGGTGGTCTCATCCTGATCTATACGGGCGGTGCGCTGGGCTTCAACACATGGCTGATGAAGGGCTTCTTCGACTCGATACCGAGGGAGCTTGACGAAGCGGCGCTGATAGATGGCGCTTCGCCTTTTCAGGTGTTCTGGCGGATAATACTACCCCTCTCCCGCCCGATTCTGGCGGTCATGGGCATATTGGCCTTCATCGGGGTGTACGGCGACTTCCTGCTGGCCCGCGTCATGCTCAAGAGCAACGACACCTACACGCTGATGGTGGGCCTCGGCTTGTTCATACAGGGGCGCACGCAGGAGTGGGGTGTGTTCGCCGCCGCCGCGCTAATCGGCGCTCTGCCTATAGTGGCCATCTTCCTTATCTTGCAAAAACAGCTCATCAGCGGCCTCGCCAGCGGCGCGGTCAAGGGCTAAAAAACCGAAACTAAACCGAACCCCGCTGGCAAATGGTGTTGAATGAAGTGCGTGTATAACTCGCCATATAATGCATGGTGTGAATTATGTTCTGGGATGTGATAAAGGTGCTGCGAGCGGTATTCGCTGGGGTGGCTGGCATACTGAGCGGGCGGCCCGACTCATACGAAGAGAGCGAGAGCGGGAGCGGGGATGGCGCACTCATCGAGAAGCTGAAAGATGTCAGATTCGGCCAGCATGAGGATGAGTCCACGGCACAGAGGCAGGCGGCCCCAGAAGGGGGGGACGATCTGGCGGCTACCGTTTACAGGGCGCGCCCTCAGAACCCGCTCAGCGATGACTTCTAAGAAAAGCTTGGTGGTCACAGCCGACCCCACCACCACTGCCGTCAAACCCTATCCGGGTGTCAGCCTGCAAGCGGCCAGACGCCTGCGCGGAGGCGACATGCCACACGTGCCGCCCCACGCCATGCCCCTGTCCACGCAGGTGCGCCTTGAGCTGTATGCGCCCGCCGACGCCCACCCTGAACTGGTGATCACGGATACGCGCCGGGGCCTCACGTGGCGCGTGGCCCTGAGCCTTGGGCCGGATACCAATACCTGTGAGGACCAAGGCGAGGACGAAGGCGAGGGCGAAAGCGATGGCGGAGGGGCCAGAGCCGGTGCTGTGCCCTCGTGGTATGCCGACATACTCCTGCCGTCCGAACCCACCATACTGCGTTACCACTTTGTGCTCCGTGACGGCAGGGTGATCCGCGAACGCCGCCAGTTGGAGGGCGAGGCCGAGCCGCTGTACGGCGTGTGGGAAGAGCGCGACTTCCAGCTGGCGGTGTACGACCCCTCTTCCGCGCCGCCCGACTGGATACGCGGCGCGGTGATGTACCAGATATTCCCCGATCGTTTCGCCAACGGCGACCCGTCTAACGACCGCAACGGCGGCGACGTGTACGGTCACGAGCCTGTTTATATGAAGTGGGGCGAGCGGCCCGAACACCCGCCGCGCGGGCGCGACTTCTTCGGCGGCGACCTGCGCGGGGTCATCCAGAAGCTGGACTATCTGGAGGAACTGGGCATCAACGTTATCTATTTCACGCCCATCTTCGCCTCGCCCACCAACCACCGCTACGACGCGCTGGATTATATGCAGATTGACCCGCGGCTGGGCACCGAGCAGGACTTCAAAGAGCTGGTGGACGAGGCCGGCAGGCGGGGCATACGCATCATACTGGACGGGGTGTTCAACCACTGCTCCAGCGAGAGCGTATATTTCAAATCGGCGCGGCACAGCAGGCAGTCGCCCTATTACCGCTGGTTCGATTTTGTGCAGTGGCCCAACAGGTGGGTGGGCTGGCTGGGCACGCGGTCCAGACTCACATCGCTGGGCGTGCACACCATGCCTGAGTTCGTGGAGTGCCCGGAGGTGGAAGAATTCTTCTTCGGCGATGGGGGCGTGGCCCTGCACTGGCTGTCCTACGGCATCGGCGGGTGGCGCACCGATGTGACCCCGTGGAACAGCGCCGAGTTCTGGCGTCGCATGCGCAAGGCGGTGCGCCGCGCCTACCCCCACGCCTATCTGGTGGCCGAGGACTGGGGCAACGCTACCGAGTGGTTTCTGGGCGACACATACGATGCCACCATGAACTACCGGTTCGGCTATTCGGTGCTGGGCTACGCGGGCGGCAGGCTGACCCCCGCCGAACTGGACGACCGGCTGGAGACCCTGCGCCGCGACACGCCCGAACCCAACTTCCACGTGCAGATGAACCTGATCGGCTCGCACGACACGCCGCGGGCGCTGACCCGGCTGGGGGCAAGCAGGGAGCGGCTGATGCTGGCCGCCGCCTTGCAGATGGCTTATCCGGGCGTGCCTATGGTGTATTACGGCGATGAGGCCGGGGTGGAAGGCGAGTACGCCGAGGACAGCCGCCGCCCCTACCCGTGGGGCAGTGAAGACCGAGAGCTGCTGGCTTTCTACAGGAGGGCCATCCACGCCCGCCGCGCCAGCCCCGCCCTGAGCGTGGGCGAGGTGTTCACGGTGTGGATTGACGATGGCGGGGGCTACGGCTTCCTGCGCCGTGAGGGGCACGATGTGGTGGTGGCCCTGTTCAACAACGGCTCCGAACCTGCACAGGCCGAGGTGCCGCTGGGCGAGTGGGCGCCCGACGGCCAGTGGCCCGACCTGCTGGACCTCCTGCCCCCGGCCCGCGTGTCCGACGGCACCCTGCACGCCACCGTGCCGCCGCTGGGCGCAGGCTGGTTCAGGGCACTGCCGGGTGGGCGCCGGGCTTCTACATAAGCCTCGGCATAAATGGCCGGTTAAGTGGCCGGTCCGGCGGCACAGGGCTTGCGGCTGGCCCTTTATGGTAAGGGGGGAAGGGGGGCAAAGCCTTCCCCACACCCCTCCTTCCATAACAGATTTGACCACGCTTATTTTTACATGGGAGAACGGCCATGAACAGGAACGGTGACACGAGCAACGACCAGATGCACATCCATCTTGGGCTGGTGTTCCACAACCACCAGCCGGTCGGGCAGGCCGATCACGTGTTCGAAGAGATATACCACAAAGCCTACGAGCCGATGATCGCCGCCCTCGAGCGCCACCCCACGGTGGAGGTGGGCCTGCACTACACCGGCTCGCTGCTCGACTGGCTGGTACAGCACCGGCCCGAATTCATCCAGCGAGTGCGC
>DAOTTC010000082.1:0-10625 GCA_034437815.1 Chloroflexia bacterium
GCATCAACACCGCCGTGGTGCGCGGGGGAGCCACCGGAGACGTGGCCGAGGGGTTGGGCTTCGCCATCCCCGTGGACACCGTCAAAACCATCAGCGCCGAACTGATCAAGAACGGCAGGGTGACGAGGCCTTTCCTCGGAGTGCAAAGCCGGCCCATGAACCGCCTGATCGCTTCCTATTACGAGCTTAGAGGCCCCGATGGCAATCTATTGACCACCGGCGTGCTCGTCGAGCGGGTGGTCGAGGGCAGTGCCGCACACAGGGCCGGCCTGCGCCCCGGAGATGTGATACTCAAGATAAACGAGTTCGCACTGGATGAACAGCACCCGCTCATCAATGTGCTCACCAGATTCAAGCCCGGCGATACCGTCCGGCTGAGCGTGGTGCGCGACGGCAGGCTGCTGGAGCTAACCGCTACCCTCGGCACACGACCTGAGCAGTAAACAGACACATGTGCTGTGCGAGCTGCCTTGCAGGCCGGCAGTCGTGCATCTATAAGCCACACGTAAACGGCAGACGTGGAAAGGAGGTGATGTGGCTATGGCCGACAGCAACGCTGAAAACGCCCAGATGGACAAGCGGCAGACTGTGCGCCTGACCGCTCTGGCCTTCTGCGCGGGTTGAGCTGCTAAGATGGGTCCCGGTGACCTAGCGCAGGTGCTGCGCCCTCTGGAAGCTCATACTCACCCCAATTTAATAGTGGGCCTCAACCCCGGCGATGACGCCGCCGTATACCTGATCAACGAACGGCAGGCGCTGGTGCAAACTCTGGATTTCTTTCCGCCTATCGTGGACGACCCATACACGTTCGGGGCCATAGCCGCCGCCAACTCCATGAGCGATATATATGCGATGGGCGGCGAAGTGGTCCTTGCGCTCAACATCGTTGCCTTCCCCGACAATCTGGACAAGGCCATCCTGACGGCCATTTTGCAGGGCGGGGCGGATAAAGTACGCGAGGCAGGTGGCGTGGTGGCCGGCGGGCACACCGTCACCGACCCCGAACCCAAGTATGGATTGTGCGTCACGGGGCTGGCCGACCCCGGTCACATCATGTCGAAGGCAGGGGCGCGTGTGGGCGAGCGGCTCGTGCTGACCAAGCCCATCGGCACCGGGGTTATCACCACCGCTGCCAAAAACGACCGTGCGTCACCCGCCCACCTGCAATCGGCCATTGACTGGATGCTGCGGCTGAACGGCCCGGCTTCGCGCGTCTTGCGGTGGGCAGGCGTGCGTGCCTGCACAGATGTTACCGGCTTCGGGCTGCTGGGCCATGCCTACGAAGTGGCCGAAGCGAGCATGGTCATGCTTCGCATACACTCCCCCGCTGTGCCGGTGATGGATGGGGCGCTCGAATATGTGCGCGCCAAGCAGATGCCCGGCGGCACCGGGCGCAATCGCCGCTATCTGCTGGCGGATGAGGCGGACCGGGCAGACGGCTCCACATCGCCAGCAGCTCACTCGCCCAGAGTACGTGTGGAGGGAGATGTGCCTGAGGACCTGCTGAGCCTGCTGTTCGACCCCCAGACCTCCGGGGGTTTGCTGGCAGCCGTGCCCGCGGACCGCGTGTCGTCCGTGCGATCCGCTCTCGAAGAGCAGGGCGTGCCCTGCTGGGAGATAGGTGAAGTCCTGCCTGCCCAACAGGGCGCGGGCGTGGTGGTGGTCTGAGGCCTGATATGGGACTGCATGGTAGCCCCTTGTCAACCCCTGATTACCCGATTGTGGGAGGAGACAAATGAGGGGACTGGGGGACATGTGTACCCCTATACCCCCGCGCCCAGAGGGCACCAGCCGGCAGGAGCACTCCCCTGCATCTTCGGTATTTATCGCCTTTGCTCGGATAAGGGGTATTAGATCTGCCTCCTGTCTACCCCCATTATTGGTGGAACCTCAAGTTTCCACTCGTTTGACCGAGGAAAGGGCAAAACTGTATAATCGAAACGTGCCCGGCGTGATGCGCAAAACTGGGAGCTGAGCACATTTTTTAACCGCCAAACCACCCGGATATCCGGAAAGGCAAAGCCCATAACATGACAGGCACAGCCCAACCCCCACAGCTCGGAGGCTGAAGGTGCAGGCCCTGCAACGCTTTGAGGAATTCGTAGAACGCTTGATGGAAGGGTCGTTTACCCGGCTCTTTCGCAGCCCCATCCAGCCTGCCGAAATCGCCAGACGGCTTGAACGGGAGATGGAAGCCCGCCCCACCATCAGCGTGGGCCGCACATATGTGCCCAACCACTACGAGGTCACCTTGCACCCCGAAGACTACGCCGAGTTCGAGCCTTTCAAACACTCGCTGGAGCATAACATGGCCGAATTCATCTCGGATCTGGCCGCCGAAAGGGGGTACTCGCTGGTAGCCCGGCCCCGCGTCATCCTCAAGCGGGGGGAGGCCGTGCCCAAACGCAGCATCGAGGTGGAGGCGTGGCTGAGCGATGAGCCTGCGCTGTCGGCTCTGGCAGGCTCCAGAGAGGCCGCGGGACGAGAAGAGCGCACCGGCGCACCAACCGAGGCGATCACTCGCACACACGCGATGCCCAGAATACGGGGCGTGCGCATGCCCGTGGGCGCACCCCCACGGCCCGTGGCCCCACCGCCTGCGGTTTTGCGTGCGCTGGCAGGCGACATGTCCGACCGGGATTACCATATAACTAGAACCCTGATCTCCGTTGGCCGTGGTCTGGATAACGATCTGGTGATAGACGATCCGCGTGTATCGCGCCACCACGCGCAGATCACTTTCAGGCATGGCCACTACCTGCTACGCGACCTGCGTTCCACCAACGGCACTTTTGTCAACCAACAGCCCATAGAGGCCGTGGTGCTGGCCTCGGGGGACGTAATCTCGTTCGGGGGGTACGAGATGGTGTTCACGCTGGCGCAGGAACAGGGGTAAGGAGCCAATGGGCGGCGACACGCACAAGCATATCCGGGTACGCACCGGCACAGCCGGACCTCGCTCCAAGCGATGAAGCACGCTACTCACAATGCCTAACATTCAAACCTTGCCATTCGATATCTTTATTCTGGGCCTGCGCATCGCCTTTATCGCCCTGCTGTATCTGTTCCTCTTTCAGGTGATGCGGGTGATAGTGCGAGACCTTCAGCGGACCGTCCCGTCCGAGAACGCGCAACCCAAAGCCCGATATGGCAAACTGGTGGTGGTCGAGCCGGGTCATGCCCACCTGACCCCCGGCACCGTGTTCACGTTGCAGGCGGTCACATCGCTGGGGCGCAAGCCCGGCAACGATATCGTGCTGGACGATGACTTCGTGTCGGGTGAACACGCCTTGGTCAGTTGGAGAGATGGGCGCGCTTGGATAGAGGACGCAGGCTCTACCAACGGCACGTTCCTCAACGACTCGGAGGTCATCCGCCCGGTACCGCTGTCCGAAGGAGACATCATCGGCATAGGCGGCGTAAGGCTCAAATGGACGGAGGGGCAATGAAATGGGCGAGGGGGCACAGCACAGCCTAACCCTTTTGCCGTGGGCGGGGCTTGCCCCTCGTTATCATCTGCTCTTTCTATAGCTTTCCCAAAAAGGCCTGATAGACATGAATAGAGACAGGGACAGGAATAGGGATAGAGATAGAGATAGGGGTAGGGCAACAGGCGGGGGCGACAGAATAGAGCGGGAAGAGGACGAGGAGGACTTCCTGCCCCGGTGGCCGGCCCGACGCACCACGCCACCTGCACAAACCCCTCACCCTCCCCCTCAGCCCCGGCCCGCGCCTTTCCGCCCGCGTCTGGACCCACCGTATGAGGGGCGGGAGCGGGCGCCATCTCCTTCCAAATGGACCTCGCACCCCACCTCCTATGGGCCGTCGGCACCCGACCCCAAAGAGACGCGGGTGCTACCCGTGGTCGGCCCACAGATAGGTCCGCAGCGCCTAGGTAACAGCATACCACCCACCGCCGGACCGGAGGATACACCCCGGCACCGGCCTTCGGAACGCGCAGATGAGCGCGGTGCCCACGGCCATGGCGGGCACGACCCTTACACCGGCTATGAACACCACGATCACGATGGCTACGATTACTACGAGCAATATGAAGACCGCACGCTGGTATACCGCCCCGGCCCGCAGGCCCGCAGTTCGGGTCCAATGTCCAGAAACCGCTCTTACACTTACGATTACTATCGCCAAGCCGGCAGGCAAGCGGCACGCTCAGAATACGAGCAGGCTGAGAGCCGGCGCAAGCGGGACGCGAAGCGGGGCATGCCGCGTTGGGCGCGACTGCTCGGTTGGACAGTGCTGGCACTGCTGGCGACGGTGGCTATAGGGGCCACCGCCTTCGCCCTGACGTGGCAGGGGCAATACGCGGGCAAGATATATCCGGGTGTCAGGGTGCTGGACGTAGATCTGGGTGGCAAAGAGCCTCACGAGGCCAGAAAGCTCCTGAACGACAGGATGCAGCCCTTCCTGACCCAACCGGTGGTGCTGGTCTGGGGGAATAGAGAGTGGCGGCCCGGTGCGGACCAGATAGGCCTGAAGGTGTATATCGAGGCTACCGTGGATGAGGCTTTCGCGGTCGGGCGCGCCTCCGACATATTCACCGGCCTGTCTCAGCAGTGGCGTGCCGCCCAATCAGGCTATGTGGTGCCGGTCAGCGTACAGCTCAGCGAGCCGGCCCTGCAACAGTATCTGGACAGCATAGCCGCAACCGAGATAAATCAGGACCTGTTCGAGGGTGATGTGCGGCTGAACGGCGCGGAGATCGTGGCCCTGCCCGGCAAAGAGGGGCGTACCCTGCGCACTTATGATGCCATCAAAGCGGTGCGCGACTCGATCGCCACGCTGGAGCCGCGCCGGGTGGACCTGCCGGTGGATGTGGTGCAGCCCACCGTATCGGCTCAAGAGGTAGAGGACATCCGCAAGCAACTTGCGGTGCGGATCAGTGGGCCTATCACTGCCACCAGTCCCGTTAAGGTGTTCACTGTGGATAGGGACGCTCTGATACGCTTCACCACAATAGAGCGTAACCCCGACCGCAGCGCCCCAAGGCATATCGAGCTTGGCTGGAAAGAACAAGAACTGAAGGTGCTGGGCGAGCGGTGGGCGACCGAGGCTGCCCGCCCGCCGCGCAACGCCCGCTTCGGCTGGAACAACGGCGCGCTGGTCGTGCTAAGCGAGTCGGTGGACGGATTCGAGACCACGCCGGAGGAGGTCATCAAGTCCATAAAAGAGCATTCGGCCACCACCGATAGTCGAGAATACCAACTGCCCGGCAAAGTGCTCACCCCCACTGTTTCAAGCAAAGATATAGGCGCGCTGGGCATCAGGGAACTGATAGGTTCGGGGTCCTCCACGTTCAAAGGCTCATCGAGGGAACGGGCCACCAACATCCGGGTGGCGGCCAATCTGTTGAACGGCACGGTGGTGCCACCCGGCAGCACATTCTCCTTCCTCGACACCATGGGCGGCATTGACGAGGAGCATGGCTTTGTCGAAGGCTACGTCATAGCCGCCGAGCGCACCCAGCGGGGCGTGGGCGGTGGTGTGTGTCAGGTGTCCACCACCATGTTCCGCGCGGCTTTCTGGAGCGGTCTGCCCATCACCGAGCGCAACCAGCATTCCTACAGGGTGGGCTGGTACGAGGCCGATGGCTCGCCTGTGGGGTTCGATGCGGCGGTGTTCGATCCGGGGGTTGACCTCAAATTCGTGAACGACACGCCGGGCTACCTGCTGGTGGAAGCCGTGGTCGAGGGCGAAACGCTGCGGGTGAACGTCTATGGCACCAAATCGCCAAGCGAGGTGAGGCTAGAGGGGCCGTTCATCAGCAACCGCACACCGCCGCCCCCAGATGTGTATCAGGTGGACCCGAACCTGCCGCCGGGCACCAAGAAGCAGGTCGAGACCGCCCGCGCCGGACTGGACGTGGTGATCGTACGCCGCATCATCCGTCCCGGTCACGAGGATAAGGTTGACCGGTTCGCCAGCGCCTACAGGGCGTGGCCCAACTGGTTCATCGTAGCATCCGCCTCGCAGATACCAAGGGGCGCGGATACCGAGCCGCCCGCCCCCACGCCTAATCCGTAGGAGCGAGGACCGGTGCTCAACGAGCCGAAAGCTGAAAACTGAAGTGGAAGATGCTATGCGTACAGGCATCACAGGCATCACAGGCATCACAGGCATCACCCCTGCCCTGTGAGATGGGTGATGAAGCGCGCAGGCTTACGTATTTTGACGTACCTGCTACAGAAACCACCTGATATTCTACACGTTATAATGGTGTTATCTGTGGCATGGCAAAGGGCCGCACAGCAATAGCATAACAGGCATTATTTGCACTATGGGCAAAGCGCCGATGAGACAGGAGGGAAAGTTGAACAGACACAGGTTGATTTCACTGACCGCAGTCGCCGTGCTTGCCGTGACCACCCTGCCGGCCGGTCTGCCCGGTCCCACTACGCAAGCCGCCCCTGCATCCCAGCCATTTCCCGACGTACCGCCCGACACGTCGGCCTTCCAAGATGTATGGGACCGCACCGACTCGCTCGTAGCCTCGGGCAGGGTCAGGCGCACATGGATGTGGGGTCCACAGCCGTTCTGGACCACGCGCGAGCTGTACGTAGACGACCCACAGGGCACCGAGACCCGGCTGGTGCAGTACTGGGATAAGAGCCGCATGGAGATCAACGACCCAAGGGCCGACAAGAACAACCCCTTCTATGTCACCAACGGCCTGCTTACGGTCGAACTGATATCGGGCAGGATGCAGATTGGTGATACCGAGTTCGAAGACCGCGCTCCCGCCAACATCAACGTGGCGGGCGACCACGACGACCCCACCGCGCCCACCTATGCGTCCTTTCGGGGTATCGCCAACGCCGGTCGTGACCACCCGGACCCCCCCAAAATAGGGCAGAAGGTCACCGCCACCCTTGCCCGCGACGGCACCGTGGGCAACGACCCGTCCAAGGCCTCGGTGCCCGGCACGGAAATCGTCTTCTACGACGAGGTGACCAAGCACAATATCCCCAAGGCCATGTGGGACTTCCTCAACCTGACCGGACCCGTCAGGAAGGGCAATCAGGTAGTCAACGAGCCTCTGTCCAACCCTTGGTTCTACGCCACAGGGCGGCCCATATCCGATGCCTACTGGGCGAGGGTCAAGATCAACGGCAGACCCACCGACACGCTCATACAGGCCTTCGAGCGGCGGGTGCTCACCTACACCCCCACCAACCCGCCGGGCTGGCAGGTGGAGATGGGCAACATCGGCGCGCACTATCGTGACTGGCGCTACATCGGCCCCGGGCGCGTCAACGGCACCACTGAACCTTTCCCCCTGAAGGGGCCGCATATTGGCTACGGTTTCAACGTCCAGCTTTACTATCAGGATAAAGACCGGGTGCACCAGAAAGTGCGCGAAGCGGGCTTTACATGGACGAGGCAACTGGTCACTTGGCGCGACCTGCAAGGTGTCAACCGCTATTTCGCATGGGGCGAACTCGACAGCGTGGTGGAGTCCGGCCCGCGCAACAAGAACAAAATTGTGCTGGCGGTAGCCAAATCTCCAAAATGGGCTTCGCCCAACACAGAAGGCGGTATGCCCGACAACCCGCTGGATTTCGGCAACCTCATGTATATGATGGCCCGGCGGTACAAAGGCAAGGTGCGCGCCTATGAGATCTGGAACGAGCAAAACCTGCGTGGCGAAACCGGTGGGCCTGTGAACGTCGCCAAGTACATCGAGCTGCTCAAGTATGGCTACAGTGGGGTGAAGTTTGCCGACCCCGATGCCGTGGTGATCTTCGGGGGTCTCACCCCCACCGGCGTGAACAACCCCAACATCGCCATTGACGACGTGGAATACCTTAGGCAGGCCTATGCGTATCAGGGTGGTATCGTCAAGAACTACTACGACGTGATGGGCGCACACCCCGGCTCTAACAGTAATTCGCCCGACGAACTGTACCCCGAGAGGCCGGGGAGTGGGCGCTGCCCGCCCAAGTACGCTCACCTAGAGGGCACCTGCTGGCGCAACCACCCGTCGTACTACTTCCGCCGCATCGAACAGCAGTATCAGGTGATGGCCCAGAACGGCGAAGGCCACAAACAGATGTGGCTGACCGAATTCGGCTGGTCAACCTACAACGTGGCCGAAGGCTACGAGTACGGCCAGCTGATCAGCCCCGAACTGCAAGCTCAATATCTTGTGCGGGCGTTCGAGAAGGGCAAGAACGAATACCCATGGATGGGCGTGATGCTGGTGTGGAACCTCAACTTCTCGACGCTCGGCCTGCCACCCACCGACGAGAAGGTGCCATGGTCGGTGATCAACCCCGATTGGAGTCCACGCCCCGCCTTCAACGCGTTGAAAGCCATACCCAAGAACTGATGGCACCCATTGCTTGCCGTAAGGCAAACCCGGGGCACATCGGCGAGTGCTCCCGGGTTTGTTTCTTCCGGCGGCTGTGAAATGGGGGTGCAGGGGAGGACCCTTGTGCCCCCTTGCTCTTGCAGTCCTTTCACACAGACTGGGTATCAGCAGGTGTTTTGGCCTGCTGAGTATGAGCAGGTTGGAGCGATGGCCCCTGCCGACGGGCATGCCTGTCGACGTACCAGATTATGGCTCCGCCCACTATGGAGATGAGCAACTGCACCCCTGCCAGCATGTAGAACGGATAGGCCATGTTGATGCCGTACAGCATGGCCACCAGCATAGAACTGCCGAAGCCAGATACCGTGCGGGCAGTGCTCACAAGGCCTTGCAGTCGGCCCCGCGCGTTCTCCGGCGACAGGTCGGCTATATAAGCGCTCAAGGCCGGGGCGTAGATAGCCACCAGCGCCCCTTCCAACAGGCCCAGCGCCGCGATCAATGGCAAGTTGGTGGTGAACCCGTATACCAGATAGGCAAAGCTGATCAGCGTGCTGGGTACGACCAGCATAGGCACGAGGCTGTGCCGGTCGGCTAGCCTGCCGGTGAAGGGCATGAGCAGCATCACAGGCAGAGAGAACGTGACGAACGTGAAGCCAATGAACGAATTGGAAGCATGCAGGTCGTTCAGCCAGATAGACCAGATAGAGATGAACAGCCCATCGGCGAACCCACCGGCCATGGTAAAGGCCAGCGCGCCTATCAGCGCGGGCACAAACAGCGTGCGGGGTATGGTCATGCGCGGCTCATGTCGGGCCGGGGTGGTAAGTGCCTCAACATCGTCCGCTCCCGCGGGCAACGGGGAAGGGATGGTGCCGGGCTTGCGGTTGGTCATCTTAACCGCGATGTAGAGCGCGGTGAGCAAGGTAACCACGCCCCCGAACAGGAAGGGCGAGGCATAGCCGAACAGGTCCACCATGGGGCCGCCTATGGCAGGGCCGAGCATGAAGCCCGCGCTGAACGCCGAGCCGAGCCAGCCGAAGGCCGCGCCCCGCTCTCTGGCGGGCACCGAGTCTATGACGTAGGCATTGGCGGCAGGGGTGATGGCTCCGGTGGCCGCGCCTTCGATGAACCGCAGGGCGATGAAGTACCAAGGGTGGTCGTTCAGCAGAAACAGCAACGATATCAAACCCGCGATGGCTATTCCCAACACCAGCAGGGGTTTGCGCCCCCACCTGTCCGATGCCCAACCACCCGGCAGTTGGAACAAAAACTGACCCAAGATGAAAGCCGAGGCCATGAAGCCGATCTCGGCCATGGTGGCCCCCTGATCGCGGGCGTAGATCGTGCGCACGGGCACTACCGCACCCACTCCTACGAGCATTACAAACGACCCAATGCAGATCAGCCCCAGATCGGGATAGCGCATGGGCGGGCTATTTCTTATCCACGCGATCAGCCGCGTCCACAGGTTAGCGGGTCGTGCTATACTCACGTCCAGTTCCATGTCTTTATGATGCCCTTCAGAAAGTAAGTGGGTGAAGATGAAGCCATACGGGGAGATGAAATGTGCCGCGTACAGCAGACTCAACTATACCAGAATCGTGGGGCGGGCTGGTACGGTCGCAGGTCGGAAATTGATGGGCCACACACTCGGCCTTAAGCAGTAGGGCCAGACCGCGATCGCCATGCCATAGTTTCGGCCTGCTTTTGCTTTTCGGGGTGAGAGGCAAAATAGCGGCACCAGTCGCGGAGCACGCATTTATAGCACCGGGGGTCGCGCCACACGCACACGCGCTGACCATGCAGCAGCATGTTGCGGTGGAAGGCCAGCACATCGCGTGCGTTGGTGGGGTCGGGCAGGAGGGACAGCAGGGTGGCGTGGGCCTCGTCGGCGCTCACCTTTTCACCTATGAGGCCCAGCCTGATGCTCACTCTGTGCACATGGGTGTCCACAGGCAGGATAGGGCGGTGGCAGGCGAACAGCAGTACGCACGCCGCCGACTTAGGCCCCACGCCGGGCAGACGCTGAAGCCACGCATTGGCCTCTTCGAGGGGCATGCCGCACAGGAACGATAGGTCTACACTGCCCCGCTCTTCGGTTATCTGCTGAAGCACGGCTTTGATGCGGTAGGCCTTCTGGTCGGGCCACGTGACCCCGTGGATTGCCGCCTGTATGTCCTCGACGGGCGCGTCGCGCACCTGCTCCCATGTGGGGAAGCGGCGGCGCAGTTGGTTGAAGGCCTGCCACGACACGGGGTCGGTGGTGCGGTGGCCCAGCAGAATCTCCACGAGGGTG
>DAOTTC010000083.1:0-22116 GCA_034437815.1 Chloroflexia bacterium
CGGTGGGCAGGGAGGGATTCGAACCCCCGCAGGGCGAAGCCCGACTGGTTTACAGCCAGTTCCGATTGTCCACTCCGGCACCTGCCCGTGGAGCCGACGGTCAGATTCGAACTGACGGCCGGCTGTTTACAAAACAGCTGCTCTACCACTGAGCTACGTCGGCACGTCGGCGCACCGGCTAACATCCGGCATTCCCACAACAGGTTGGGGTTGTTCAGGTGCGATGCTACCGGAATATCAGCATCGGCGCTATCACTTCGATGCCATCGGCACTATCCGGTTGCGCCTTCTGTAAAAAGGCGGTCACACAGAACGCATCATATTATACGGAATGCTAAGGGGTGATGTCAAGCAACACACAGGGACACGGGGAAACACAGAGGACACAATCGGGCAGGCGCGGCCACGAAACGCCCCATGGGCATGCGCGCCTTCGTGCTCTGCCCGTGTGATTGGGTTGAGAAGCAGAGCAAAGCTCCAACCTTGCGAGGTATGTAGTCTGTCTGTATGATAATTATTGGGGCATCAGACGCCAGCACAAACACGACCAGAGCAAGTCAGGAGCGAATGACAGCATGTGTGCTCACAACGATGGAGACCACCCCGATCCCGGCGCTTTCTGGAAAAACCTTCGCAGGCCGATGCCCATTGGCAGGAAAGTTCGCCTGTTGATGGGCAATCTCTGGCGGCGGGTAAGCAGGCTACAGACGTGTTGCGGCCACCCGGGCCAGCCCGGTTGCTGAATGTAAAATGGCGAGCCTCGTGCAGGCTCACCACTCAGTGCGCGGAGTGCAGTGCATGCCTAGGGTCTGTTTTCTATCTCCGCATAAGTGGGGTGAGGCAGCAGACCCCAGTACTCTTGCGGCCAGTACGATATGAAGGCCACGCCTATAATTCGCTCCACCGGTAAAGGCCCCTGCACATGCGAGTCCTGCGAATTGCGCCGGTTGTCGCCCAGCACATAGACGTGCCCCGGGGGCACCACGATGGGCTTGCGTATGTAGTCCGGCCTCTCCCTCACATAAGGCTCTTCCAACCGGATACCGTTCACATACACACTGCATGCATCACAGCACGCCTCGCAGTTGCCCTCCGGCACGGGGGTTGAAGGGTCATCGGGCTTGACCTCCACGGTTTCTCCCTCGACCGCTATTACCCTCTTGATAAAGTCGCGCGATTCCCCCCACGCCTCGAACACCACGATGTCGCCGCGCTGGGGCCCGTGGAACAAGTAGCGATAGTCAGGTTGCGCGTTGGGGTCGAGCAGACGCTGCAAGAAGTTGGCGTCATATCTGAAGTACAGGCCCTTGTTCACCAGCAGGTATTGCTCGGAGTGCAGGGTGGGCAACATGCTGTCGCCTTCTACTTTGAAATTCTGCACCACCGAGCGCACTACGAAGAAGATGAGCAGAGTGAGCAGTATAGTCTCGGCCACCTCCCACAGCACGGTGGCCCGCCCTGCGCCCTCTTCTTCATCGTTAGCGATGTCATCATCGAATTCCGGCAGATAGGGCGTTCTGGGCATCATCGTCATCTGCCAGTATTTGTCGTCTTCTGCACGCATCCCGATCTCTTTACGCTACGGAGTTAGCACGCGATTTCTTGGTGAAAATCAGGCTCAGTTTCAGCTTCAGGTCTGAATTCGGACTCTGCGCCCCGCCATATGCATGTAGTTGGGGTGGGTTTCCGGCATATTCATACTTCACAGGTGGCGTTGTAGCAACACTTGGGCCAACAGGCCAACGTGCTCAAATATTATATCCAACTTTGGCCTACAAAATCAAAACACGTCCATGAGCGCGGGACCGGCATGGGCTGCCGGCCAGCGCTATTGCATGCGCGATACTGTGGGAAGGAAAGGCCGAGGAGGGCAAGGCCCTACCCTGTGTAGAGCACAAAGTGCTGTGCAGTAGCCGGCGCAGAATCATGTGCATAACGCACTTGACTTGAACATATGTTCTATGATATAGCATTATCCGGGGGGCTTTCAGACGGCGAACCGACGCCGGCAGTGAGCAGGAGGGAAGGCCGCAACATCTGCCGCCGAAAGAGGTATCCCATGTCCAGAGACCGCAGGCCCACACACCGCGCTTCTCACAGGAAGGCTGAGGCATTATCCAAGCGCCCGGACAGCGATATGCTTGACGTGCTGACCGAGCGCGAACTGCAAGTGCTCAAACTGGTAGCCGAGGGCAAGAGCAACAAAGAGATAGCCCGCGCCCTGTGCATCACCGTTCACACCGCCAAGGCTCACGTCAGCCGCATCTTATACAAGCTCGCCGTGAATAATCGCACCGATGCCGCCGTGCTATGGACCAAACATACGCACACGGGCATGCAGACCTGACGGACCTACAGATTGTTGACTTCCCGGGCTTCCACTGCCCTTCAAGCCTACCCTACGCCGACGGCCTGCGGCGGCCTGCGATGGGGTCCGATAGGGCTTACTGTCTAGCAGCGGTATCTGTAGCCTCGGCTTCGCCGGTTTCGCCGGTCTCCGGGGTCTCATCGGTCAGAGCGGCTTGGGGCACCTCGGCCATTTCTTCCTCGTCGGCTTCTTCCTCGGCTTCAAGCGCTACATCCGTGTCTTCTACATCGGTTACTGGAAGTGCAGCGGCCCCGGCGGCTGCCTTGCCGTTAGCACCGGCCACCGGCCTCAGCCTTCGCTCCTTGATCCGCGCGGCTTTGCCTGTCAGACCTCTCAGGTAATACAGTTTGGCGCGCCGTACGATGCCCCTGCGCACCACTTCGATCTTCTCTATGCGAGGGGAGTGTAGCAAAAACGTGCGCTCTACACCCACGCCGTGCGAGGCGATGCGCCGAACCGTAAAGTTCTCGTTGATGCCGCCACTGCGCCGTCTTATCACCACGCCCTCGAACACCTGAATGCGTTCCCGGTTGCCCTCGATCACCCGGACATGCACACGCACAGTATCCCCGACCCCGAATTCGGGCAGGTCGGTACGCAACATAGAGGCAGTCACTGCGTTGATTGCCGGTGTCGGTTTCATACTGAGTCCTCTCCTGTGAAGGGATAACCCTTGATTGTCTATAGCTGTTTAACTCGATACTCGCACACGTGGCCTTTAAATGCTCGTTTTCAGGCACAAGCTTTATTATAACACAGGAAACTAACAGGCGCAATGACCCGCCGCTCTCCGCTCTCGGGTTCCACCAACCATGGGGCTTAGCCCCACCAATATGAGGAAAAGTAAAGAGCCGGGGGACATTTATGCCCCGGCGCCCCCTGTCAGGGGCTTAGATCAGCCCCTGTAAACCCCCATTATTGGTGGAACGAGAGCACCAGACTTGACCTCGTGCAGTTCAGTCTGGTACTATCCAAACATATTTACCAGACATGTTAGCAGGGTAGGGTTGGGGAGGGTTGAAGCCCTCACATGCCCTACTCCTTTGTCCAACCTCTTGCCAGTCTGGCACACAGCGCATAATCGCACGAGGTCCGCACAGCACGGTGTCCCTTTTTGCCATGAGCGCTCACTTATCCGACACTCATAGGAACACCAGACACCAAACCAAGTTCGGTTCTTCTGGCGCATTGCTTTATGCTATCGCACTGCCGCTGCTACTCGCGGTCACGCCTGCAACGGCTTGGGCTGGGCCCTCTGGAGCCAACAAGGCCGGGCAAGCGACAGTACAGGTGCGCCCATACGTATATGCCGCCATCAGTTCAACACACACTTACGATATCATGCTGTCCAACGGCGTGGGCAAAGACCGGCGCGTGGCTACCGTAAAGGTGGGTAGTGTCTTTTTCTCGGATGTCATGGCCCGCCTCTCCGCCGACGGCAGTACAGTGGCGTTTCGGGTCACAGGCGACCGCTACGGCGGCTCGAGTCTGCACGTGGTATCGGTGGTGGGCGGCAGGCATACCCGAATAGCGGCTTCGGACAATTCGGCGCAGGGCATAGGTGCTTTCGCTTGGTCTCCGGCGGGTAACACTTTGGCCTTTGTACGTGCAGCCCCGGCTTTAGACCCGGCCACCGTGGAGGAAGCTTACGGCACAATTCACATCTTCTCGGTGGGCTTTCAGGCGGTCGAACTGCAAGGTTCCACGGGCAACGACCGCCTGCTCGGGTTTGCGCGCGATGGGTTGGGCGTGCTCGCCGCCCGCAGGGAAATAACCGGCTCCACTACGCTGGAGCATCTGGTGTACATACCCATCTCCGGAGGGGAGAGCGTTGTGCTGATGCGCAGCACACCAGCCTTGCGCTATCACCGGTTCGCCGTGTGGGCGCGAGACGGCCTGCCTGTGAAGGTGGCCGCACTGGCCGAAGGAGCCTTCCCGATCACCATGCAATCCCCTTCCCCACTCTCCGGAGGGTCAACCTCGCCCTATGCTCCGGAGGTTGTCAGACTGTCCCACCCCTCTGGCCTCGGTGTGATAATATCAGACCCTGCGGGCACCATGCCGTATCTGTTGCGCCACGATGCTGAAGCCTACCGCCAGATAATATGGGCGCGCAACGGGCAGGCACTGTTGGCTGTGGGCAGGGCTGGAAGCAGCACATGGGCGATTGACCTGAGCGGAGGCAAGCGGCAGGTGAACGTGGCGCTTGTGGAGCCAAGCGCCCTGTCGCAGTCTGACGACGGGTTGGTAGTCATGCTGTCGGACGTGCCCGGCACGCGCCTGCTGGCGCTGGACGTGGCATCGGGTCAGGTTGTGGCTAACAAAAGTGTGGGTGGCAGCCCCAAACCGGCGGATGCGGCAGTCAGGATGGACGTGCCCTACATCCATCAGGTGAATGACCTCGCAGTGCATGGCGATGGCAACTGGGCATGCGGGCCTACTTCTGTGGCTATGCTGCTGGCTTATTACGGCAAACTGCAACCGTGGTCGACCTATTCGGCCATGACCGCTGGAGAAGACCCGCCGGTGATCAGCCACGTGCAGGTATCCGCCCCCCGGAAGCCTGCGGGCGCCGATTTCGCGCCCTATATCACCCAATCGTACACGTACAACGGGCGCACGTACGACGTGCTGGCCCGCGACCCCGCCGGCAACTGGCTGGCGGGCCTGTACGGCACTATATGCCCAACCGGTCTGGCGAGCTGGCCCGCAATGGTTTCGGTGCTCGAATGGCACGGCCTGTCGAGCCAGTGGGTGCCAGCCACGTGGGATGGGGTGGTGGGTGCGCTTCAGCGTGGGCACCCGGTGCTGTTGGGGAATATGCTGACTCCCGAAGGCCATATCCTCGTAGTCATAGGCTATACACCTGACGGCAACCTGATAGTGCACGACCCTTACGGCAACAAGTTCGCGCCCGGTTACGGCACTAACGACGGTCGAGGCGTGCTCTACCCGTGGAAGCGTATCACCCCGCGACGCGCTCTGGAAGTGATCGGGGTGTACCCTCCACCTACCGTTACACCCATTACACCCACTGTTGCGCCAACCGCGACCGCGACCGCGACCGCAACTCCAACGCCCACCCCCATGCCGACCGACACGCCTACTGCCGCGCCCACCGTGACCCCTACTGCTACCCCCACACTAACGGCCACGTCTACCATACCCACACCCTTGCCCACTACGACCACCGGTGCCGACCCCACACCTGAGCAAGAGCACAGCCCCACACCGACAAATGGGGGCACATGGGAACCCACCCCTACCCCATCTCCTTAATAGGCGAATAGGCGGCGAGATTGGCACTGCTTCGAGGGAATAGAGAATGCAAGGGTATGGGAAGAGCGGGGCTTTATCCCATACCCTGTGATTGCATAGGACGATAATTGGCGGGAGTGCAGGCGAGCTCCATTGCCTGAGGCGCGGTGGTGTCCCCCTGCTCTTTGCTTTCAATACAATAATCTGGGGTGGACAGGGGCTGATTTAAGCCCCTGTCTGGCGGGTACCCTGTAGGTGCGGGGTATAGATGTTCCCCGGCCCTTCACTTTTTACATAGTGGTAGAGCTTGGCCCCGATTATTGGCGCAACCCCGGTGGTTGGTATTAGTTGTGCACGTACACGATGGTGCCGATTCTGGCCCAGTTATAGAACCATTGGGCCATGGGGGTGCTCAGGTTAACACAGCCGTGGCTCATAGGCCTGCCGAAATTGTCGTGCCAGTAAGTGCCGTGCAGTGCCTCACCGGACATATGGAAGTACTGCACCCACGGCACATCTTTGAGGTTATAATAGTCGCCCGCTGCCAGACTGCCCCCGTCCATGTCCTGCTTGGGCAGGCGATAGTAAATCTTCCACACGCCCAGTTCAGTGGGGTTCTTGCGGGTGCCTGTCGAGGTCAGTGTGACCTTCACCGGCGTGCCGTTCTCATAGGCCGTGACCACCTGCTGAGATATATTGATGTTGATCCATTTGCCCCTGTAGCGTGCAGGCTCGTACTTCACCGCCATAACCTTGCGCACGAGGCTGGAGTGCACGTACATAGGGGTCTCAGGTGGATCGGACACGCGGTACCACACGTCCCCACCTTGGGTGGTCACGGCTTCATACAGCAGAACCCGCCTGCCGGCCCACCAACTCTTGAGCACTTTGTAGTTCAGGCCGGGGCCGGTGCGCACATTGCCGCCGGTGGTCATCTCGCCTATCCATAGACCGCTGTAGTCGCCGGTCACCGGTATGCCCGCGTCTTCTGTGGGCACGGCAGTAGGGTTAGCACCGCTTGTTGGCGTGGGTTGCGCCACCGGCGCAGTAGGCGTGCTCTGTGGTGGTTCGGGCGTGGGCGTATCTGTCACTTCGGGCACAGGTGTGTAGTTTTCGTCCACCTGCACCAGATACCTGCCGGGTGCGTAGCCCCGCCTGCTGTTATACTCCAGCCAGTACCAACCGTCGTTGAAAGGCCCACCTATCACCGTGGCGCGGGCGTTGATGGGCAGTATGGTAAGCACAGTGCCATCGGCGGCCGGCTGGTCGCGCAGCTCGGTGCGCGCTATTGTGGCAACCGGACTGTGCAGGGAGAAACGGCGCTCTACGTTCTGCTGTTGCCGTGTTTGCGCCTGAGTGCCGGTGGTGGCAGGTATGGCCAGCACGGAGGCAGATAATGCTGCCAATATCATCAACGCCGCCACAGCGCCGGTTCTGAATATGCGGGAGTTTATATGTATATACTGCCGTCTCCTATGGTGGCTCGGTTTCATTTATTCTTACTCCTTCTCGTTTACCCTTGTATGGGGATTATACATGGGGAGGTGCATTGTTGCGTATTTTTCCGGCTTAACGCCTGAGTTTTGGTGCGGTCTTGACCCTGCCACAGTCGCGCTGTGCGTGGTGCTCGCGTCGCGATCGCGATAAGGAATATACAAGACGCATGCCATGGGTTCTACTACTATAAATAACGACTCGCCGGGCGCAGTGGTTCCACCGGTAATACTATCATTCGGCCGCAGGCGAGCGCATGGTCCGTTGGTGTTATAATGTCTAGTCCATATGGACTATTACGGCTATTGACGAAGGTAGTACAGACGGTTCTACCAATAATGAGGTTGGCCCGCACCCCGGATGAGGCCGGGGCTGTGTAGCCGGGGACCGATATGGGGGCGTGGAGGCCCGCGCTTCATGCTGGCGAGACGCCCACATTGCGTGAACCGGCGCCGGTTATGGGGTTGCCCTCTGCCAAACCCTCGATTATGCTGGAACCACCACAGGCGGACATCTAAATATGCCGCCCGATGTTGTGGTACTATATGCCTATATGCCGAGTATGCGCGTACCCGGCCTGCCGGTCCAACACTCACAACACGCACCGCCCACGCCCGGTACCCATGGCCTGCGCCTGTGGGAGCTGTGCGCCTTGGCAAGCATCGGCCTGATTACGCTGGTGCTTGTGCTGGTGGCATGGCGCGTATCGGGTCACGAAGCGGTCAGGTTGGGCACAGTTGCCGACCGTATATACGTCACCGATGGATTCCACGATCCTGAACACAACCCGCTGCACGGTTTCTATCGCTGGACCGAGCCTCTGGCGCAGATCACGCTGCCCAACTGGGGGCCGGGCCGCCTCAACGTCAGCATCAGTGGGGTGGGCGCGGGCGAAACCCAGAGCGAGGCCCGCCTGACCATAGCCGGCCGGCCGGTAGACCATGTGCGCACCCTGCCCGGTCAACCGTGGACGGTGCGTGCATGGGGCATAAGCGCCAGCCGCAACCCCACGGTGACGCTCGAAAGCCCGCGCTTTCAAGCCCCGAACGACCCCCGGCCACTGGGCCAATTGGTCACCCACATGGAGATCTACGCCCCCGATGCTCGCCTGCGCGCGTGGCTCCATCTTGGGCTGCTGGCGCTTACGGGCGGGCTGCTCTATCGGGCACTGGCGCTGTGGACTGCGCGACCCGGGCTGGCGCTGGTGGCAGGTGCGGCAGTGCCCGCTGTGTACGGGCTTCTCGTGGTGTATCGAGACCTGTGGATGGAAACCGTGGTGTGGGTAGCGCCTCCGCTGATTGCACTCATACTGCTGGCTGACGGGAAGCACCACCTGTTGCGCGGCCTCGCCCACCGCATGAGCGGGCGGGGGAGCGCAGTGCTGGCCGTGGTGGCGCTGTCGGCGGCGCTCTTGCTGCTAGCGCTCGGCTATCTCAACGCCTTCGATTCGGAGCGTATGTATCAGGTAGCGGCAGGTCTGGCCGAGTACGGCCTGCCCACTCGATATCCCGGGCGTGAGACGTGGACCAAATATGGGTTTGGCCAGTCGCTGGTGGCCGTGCCGTTCTACCTGCTGGGCAAACTGGGCGTGGCCATAGGGGGCGAGTATGACAGTTTGACCCGCTTCACTGTGTCGCTGACCAACCTACCCCTGACCGCGGTCACTTGTTGGCTGTTGTACAGGGCCGGCAGGCGCTTTGCGTCGGCGGGGGTGGCGCTGATGGTGGTGGCTACGTACTTGATCACCACACCAGCGCTCAACTACGCTCGCACATTCTTTTCCGAGCCGGGGGGTGCCCTTCTCCTACTGGCTGCCACGCTGCTGTTGGTGCCGCGTCGGGAAGAGCTCGTGCCGTCGAACGGGCGCATTCTGCTGGCAGGAGTGTGTCTGGGTGCTATGGTGCTGTTCAAACCTGCGTTCGCGGTACACTGGATCGCGCCGGGGCTTGCCCTGCTGTGGATGGGCGTGAAGGCTAGCGCCAGTGCGCCGGACCAAACGACCGCGCGGTCGGTGCCGGTCACCAAGCGGTTGCAGGTAAGGTGGGTGGAACCTGTGAGGGCTGTATCGTTGCTGTATGCGGGGCCTATGGTCGCCGGGCTGATCCAGCTGGGGTACAATTACCTGCGCTACCGGCCACTACCCGATGCGATATTCAGGACGGGCTACGAGAGGGAGCCGGGTTTCAGCACCCCGTTGCTTGAAGGGTTATGGGGCCTGCTGTTCAGCCCGGGCAAGAGCATATTTCTGTACGCGCCCGTGGCGCTCTTAGCCCCGGTCGGTCTGTGGGTGTTGTACAGGCACGGCGGGTGGGCGGGCAAGGTTGCGGCCGGATTGATCGGCGCTCAGGTGGCCGCCAGCTTCATATTCAATGCCATGTGGTGGGCATGGACGGGCAATTTTGCTTGGGGACCACGCCTCGTGATGACGGTGTTACCCCTGCTGGTGTGGCCGCTCGCTCCGCTGGGCGAGCGGGTGCGGTATGCGCTGGCCGCCGGCCGGAGGTCGTCGTTGTTCCCGGCGGCTATCTGGTTGGTGCTGGCCGTATTTGGCGCTCTGGTGTCCATACCCGGTGCGATGGTGGATTTTCAGGTGTATTTCCGCATGCATGGCCTGCTGCTGGCCGGCGACCCGGGGGAAGAGGCCACTCTGTATGACCCGGCACAATCCCCCTTGGTTGAGGAGCCTGCCTATTTGCTGAACGGGTTGACCGCCGCCATCCACCGGCCCAGCCTGTCAGACGCAGGGCTTGCGCCTGTATGGGACCGCATAGTGCCTGCCATCTTGGTGGCGGTGGCGGTGCTGTCTGTGTGGCTTGCCACACGCTCTCAACACACAGATGGGCGGGATGGCGATTCGCTTACGCGACGGATAACTTGACCATAGGGTGGCTAGTCGTCGGTCGAGAGTGCAGGGGAGCACCCCTGCACCCCCGGTATCTATCGCCCTTGCTCGGGTAATTGGTATTAGTGGCTAGTCCACGCGATTACTCTGTGTTCTCTGTGTTTGTTTGATATCCTGACCACCGACCACCACTAGTCGGGATTAGTGGTGGAACCCCATCGGGCCACGGTTGTTGACCTTAGCGAAGCATATTGCTATAATCAGTGCCGTTTCCATGCGTTTTATGGGTGGGAGCGGCGTCGCGTATCAACTATTGCTATTGCTATTCTTTTCGCTCATCTGATGCCCTTATTTCACCTGTGACGCTACACCAGTACTATAGAAAACAGGAGACTCTCGATCATGGCCCTTGCCAGAGTGTTCAGTTGTGCGGTAGTGGGCCTTGAAGGCTCGCTGGTGGAAGTGGAGGTAGACGTCAGCCGGGCGGCCATGCCCTTCATGCAGATCGTGGGCCTGCCCGACGCTGCTGTCAACGAATCCAAGGAGAGGGTGCGCTCGGCCATCCGCAACTCAGGCGGCACCATCCCCCAACCGTCACGCATCGTGATCAACCTCGCCCCCGCCGACATGCGCAAGGAAGGCCCGGCCTACGACCTGCCCATAGCGCTGGGCATACTGGCCGCCACCGACCAGATCCACGCCGATTTCAGCAGCACCGTGTTTCTGGGCGAGCTCAGTCTGGACGGCGGTGTGCGCCACACCAACGGCATACTGGCGATGGTAGCCCTTGCCAAACAGCAGGGCATAAAGCGGGTGTACGTGCCCGCAGAGGACGCACCCGAAGCCGCCCTGATTGACGGGCTAGAGGTGATGCCGGTGAGCACCCTGCGCCAGTTGGTCCTGCACCTCAACGGCCACCCTATCGCCGAGGGCAGTATCGTGCCCTATGTAGCCCGCCAGCCCGAAGAGGAAGAACAGGACGGCCATTACCCTGTGGATATGAGCCACATCAAAGGTCAAGAGCACGTCAAGCGGGCGTTGGAGGTGGCCGCTGCCGGTGGGCACAACGTGCTCATGAGCGGTCCACCGGGCGCGGGCAAGACCCTGCTGGCGCGCTGCGTGCCCACCATCCTGCCCACCCTCACCAAGGACGAGATGCTGGAGGTCACCAAGATATATTCGGTGGCCGGCATGCTACCTGCGGGCCAGCCACTGATCCGCCACCGCCCGTTCCGCGCACCCCACCATACCATCTCGCACGCTGGGTTGGTGGGCGGGGGGCGCTTGCCCCGTCCGGGCGAGGTCACGCTGGCTCACCGGGGCGTGCTGTTCCTCGACGAACTGCCCGAATACAGCGCGCAGGCCCTCGAAACCCTGCGCCAGCCGCTCGAGGACCGCATAGTGACCATCACACGGGTGAGCGGCACACTCACCTACCCGGCCAACTTCGTGCTCATCGCTGCCATGAACCCCTGCCCCTGCGGCTACTACGGAGACCCGGTGAAAGAGTGCACCTGCTCAAGCAGCGTGGTGGCGCGCTACCAGAAGAAGATATCAGGACCGCTGTTGGACCGCATAGACATCCACGTGGAGGTGCCCCGTGTGGAGTACGAAAAGCTGGCCGAAACCCGCGCGGGCGAGACCTCGGCGGCCATCCGCGCCCGTGTGGAGGCCGCGCGCAGGATACAGAGGGAGCGCTTCATGGGCATAGAGGGGGTGGCCTGCAACGCCGAGATGCGCCCCGCCGAGGTGAGAGAGTGGTGCGAACTGGATGCCGCGGGGCAGTCGCTCATCAAAGCCGCCATGCGCCAGCTGCACCTGTCAGCGAGGGCATACCACCGGATACTCAAGCTGGCGAGGACCATAGCCGACCTCGCAGGCAGCGATCGCATCGAGGCCGCCCATCTGGCCGAGGCCATCCAGTACAGGCCACGTCAGTTGCAGTAACGTGGCCCCGCAGGTGGCAGTGGCCGGTCGTTCCCCATATCCAATGCAGGCGCATGGTACAATATAAAAGATAAAAGCGCGGGCATAGATGCATTTCCAAACAAGTCGCGGGCTTCGCGCCTGACGTATCGTACCCAACACGTGATGTATCACCCATCAGGCTTCCGGCCATGGCCCTGCCGGTTATGGCTGTAGCCGGCAACACTTGCACGACCCGGTACACCCATGATAGAGGCTGCCACACACATAAGTGGCCGGACCACGATAGACCGGCCTACATACACAAACGGGCGCGTCTCGCCGGAGAACGGAGACGGCGTGGGTGGCGTGGATAGTGCGCATAGGCCCACCGCCTCACCACCGGGGAGCGATGCGTTCCACGTGCATCTGGAGGTGTTCGAGGGACCGCTGGACCTGCTCCTCAAGCTGATAGAGCGCAGGCAGTTGGACATCAGCAAGGTGGCGTTGGCCGAGGTGGCCGATTCTTTCCTCGCATACCTGAAGGCACACCCCCATATGCCCCCCGGCCCGCTGGCCTCCTTCGTGTGGGTGGCAAGCAAACTGCTGTGGATAAAGTCTCAGGCGCTCTTGCCCAAACCACCCACGTCCCACGCCGATGAAGAGGAGGAAGACCCCGGCGAAGAGTTAGTGCAGCGGCTGGAAGCATACAAGCGAGTGCAGGATGCCGCCAAGTGGCTGCGCGAGCGCGAGCGGCAGGGGCTTCGCTCTTACGAACGGCCCGCTCTGCTGCCGGGCACTGCCGAAACCATCGCCTCGGTCAATGGGACCACTCCCATGAGCACCGGTCTGGATGGGGTGACGCTTGCGCGGCTGGTGCACATGGTGCAGAAGCGCATGCAACTTCGGCTGCCGGTTGAGAGGCCCTCGGCCATCATCATACAGGGGCATACCGTTACGCTGGCGCACATGGTGGAGCGCCTGCGCGAGCGCCTGAACCGGCTCGCGGAGGGGGAGCGCGTGCCCCTCGGTCAAGATTTCTCGGATGCCGCGGTGCGCTCTCGGGCCGAGTTGGTGGTGCTGTTCCTCGCGGTGCTGGAGGTTGTGCGCCGCAGGCTCGGAGAGGCCGAGCAGGACGAGCTGTTTGGGGAGATCTGGTTGAAACGAGTGAGCGTGAGCACCAATGCGCAACAGGGCACTGGCGCACTGGCAGTGGATGAAGGATGACGCGCAATCCGTTACCCTTGGTATCTCGGTGGTCACCTCTGACGACTGACGACTGACGACTGACGACTGACGACTGACGGCTGACGACTGACGACTGACAGGAGCAGTGCCATGGCAAGTCCGAAGATTATAGTAGTTGGCGGCGGTTTGGCGGGCCTCTCGGCCACCATCAAGATAGTGGAGTTGGGCGGCGAGGTAGACCTGTTCTCGTTTGTGCCGGTGCGCCGGTCGCACTCGGTGTGCGCGCAGGGGGGCATCAACGCCGCGGTCAACCTCAAGGGCGAGGGTGACTCGCCCGCCATCCACTTCGACGAAACTATCTACGGCGGGGACTTCCTCGCCAACCAGTCCATCGTCAAAGACATGTGCGAGAAAGGCCCGGCCATCGTGTTCCTGCTGGACCGCATGGGGGTGATGTTCAACCGCACCCCGGAGGGCAACCTTGACTTCCGGCGCTTCGGGGGCACCCTGTTCCACCGCACCGCATACGCCGGGGCCACCACCGGCCAGCAGATTCTGTACGCGCTGGACGAACAGGTGCGCCGTCAGGAGGTCGAGGGCAAAGTGCGCAAGTTCGAGCACTGGGAGTTCCTGTCGGTGGTGCTGGACGACGACGGCGTGTGCCGGGGCATCGTGGCGCAAGACCTGCACAGCATGGAGATACGCGCCTTCCCCGCCGACGCGGTGATTCTGGCTACGGGCGGGCCGGGGCTGATCTTCGGGCGCTCCACCAACTCTATGGTCAACACCGGCACCGCGGCCTCCGCCGTGTACCAGCAGGGGGCCTTCTACGCCAACGGCGAGTTCATTCAGGTGCACCCCACCGCCATCCCCGGCGAAGACAAGCACCGCCTCATGTCCGAATCGATCAGGGGCGAAGGCGGGCGCGTATGGACCTACAAAGACGGCAAGCGCTGGTACTTCCTCGAAGAGATGTACCCGGCCTACGGCAACCTCGTGCCCCGCGACATAGCCACCCGCGCCATCTTCGACGTGTGCGTGCGCCAGAAGCTGGGCATTGACGGCCAGAATATGGTGTATCTGGACGTGTCGCACCTCGACCCCCACATGCTGGAGGTCAAGTTGGGCGGGGTGCTGGACATCTACCGCAAGTTCGTGGGCGAAGACCCCACCAAAGTGCCCATGAAGGTGTTCCCCGCCGTGCACTACAGCATGGGTGGGCTGTGGACCGACCAGTTCACCGGCATGACCAACATCCCCGGCCTGTTCGCCTGCGGCGAGGTGGACTACCAGTACCACGGGGCCAACCGGCTGGGCGCAAACTCCCTGCTGTCGTGCATCCACGGCGGGCTGTACGTGACCGGACCCAGTGCGATCAAGTACGCCAAGGACAGCGCTAAATCCGCCGAATCGGTGGGCGAAGCACCTTTCAAGCGCGAAGTGGCCCGCCAGACCGATATCTACAGGCGCATCCTCGGCATGCACGGCAATGAGAACCCCTATTCGCTGTGGCTGGAGATGGGTTCGTGGATGACCGACAACGTCACCGTGGTGCGCTACAACGATAAACTGGAAGAAACCGACCGCAAACTGCTGGAGCTGATGGAGCGCTACGGCCACATCGGCATGCCCGACCATTCCGAGTGGACCAATCAGGCCGTGTCGTTCACCCGCCAGCTGTGGAATATGCTGGTGCTTGCGCGGGTCATCACGCTGGGCGCGCTACTGCGCAACGAGAGCCGCGGCGCGCACTACAAGCCGGAGTTCCCGGAGCGCGATGACAAGAACTGGCTCAAGACCACCAAGGCACGCTTCCGGGGGGCAACCGAATGGCCCGAATTCACCTACGAAGAGGTGGACCTGCGATACATCCCGCCCAGACCGCGCCGCTACGACGTGGCTAAGACCGCCGCGACGGGCGTGCCCACCGTGGCCGCCGCCCCCGCTGCTGCCCCCGCCGAGGCCCCTGTGCCCGCACCGGCTGTGGCCGGAGCATCCGCCAACGGCCCCGCACCGGCCACCGGCGATGGTCAGGTCAAAGCAGGTGAGGCCGCCGTGGTCAGGGCCGAAGAACAGCCCACCAAGGCACAGCGTGCACGAGGCCAAGGCAAATCTCGATAAACACAGATACGGAGAGAACCCGCCATGTCTGCTTCATCCGAGGGCGCAATTCCTACAAACACAGGCAATGGAGCCAAGGTGATCCGCCTGCGCATACTTCGGCAGGACAAGCCCACCGGCGACCCTTCTGCCCGCCAGTGGTGGGAAGAGTTCGATGTGCCGTGGCGGCCCAGCATGAACGTCATATCATGCCTGATGGCTATCCAGCGCAACCCTGTGACCGCCGACGGCCAACCCACCAACGCCGTGGTGTGGGAGAGCAACTGTCTGGAAGAGGTGTGCGGGGCGTGCACCATGCTGATCAACGGCAAGGTGCGTCAGGCGTGCTCGGCGCTGGTGGACCGACTGGCCCAGCCCATCACGCTGGAGCCGCTCACCTCGTTTCCGGTGGTGCGCGACCTGATAGTGGACCGCTCACGCATATTCGAGGCGTTCAAGCGCGTACGGGCGTGGGTGCCCATAGACGGCACCTACGACATAGGCCCCGGCCCCAAAATGGACGAGCACGTGCGCCAGAAATCCTACATCCTGTCCACCTGCATGGCGTGCTGTGCATGCATGGAGGCCTGCCCTAACTTCAACGAAGCCTCGCCCTTCATCGGCCCGGCGGCCATCAATCAGGCTCGCCTGCACAACAGCCACCCCACCGGCGCGATGCACGCCGAAGAGCGGCTGGAAGCCCTGCTGGGCGAGGGGGGCATTGCCTACTGCGGCAACGACCAGAACTGCGTGCGCGTGTGCCCCAAAGGAATACCCCTTACCGAGTCCATCGCCGAGATGAACCGGCAGGTGAACCTGTACGCGCTGAAGAGCCTGTTCTCTAAGTAGCGCTGGTAAACGCCTCCTATCTGAGGGAGAAGGGGAGGGTCGGGGAGGGCTGTCCCCTCCCCAAGCCCCTCCCTCCTTTATTGCACACAAAGTGCCATGAAGCAGCACTAGACAAAGGCCGAGAGCATCGCTCCTCTCGGCCTTCTTATAACCATGCCAGACTGCAAGCGTCTTGAGCACACGCGCACCGCGAACAGTTACGCGCACGACGCGGTGGTGGTAGGTGCGGGTCCTAACGGGTTGGCTGCGGCCATCGCGCTGGTGCGTGGTGGCCGCTCGGTGTTGTTGGTGGAGGGGCGGGGCACCGTCGGTGGGGGTTGCCGCTCCGCCCAACTGACCCTGCCGGGTTTTGTACACGACATCTGCGCCGCCTTCCACCCGCTGGGTCTGGCCTCCCCGTTCTTCAGGACCCTACCCTTGCATGAGCATGGTCTTGAATGGGTACAGCCGGTGGTCCCACTGGCCCACCCGTTCGATGACGGCAGTGCCGCCGTGCTACACCGCTCCATCACAGCCACAGCCACCTCCCTAGGCTATGACGGGGCCGCCTACCGCAGATTGATTGGTCCGCTGGTGCGCGACTGGCACAGGCTGGTGGGCAGCATTCTGGGACCGCTCCGTCCGCCCCAGCACCCTATAGCTCTCGCTCGCTTCGGGGTGTGCGCCATGCTGCCTGCCCGCCTGTTGGCCGAGATGGCGTTCAGGGGGGAGAAGGCCCGCGCGCTGTTTGCGGGCATGGCGGCTCACTCCATGCTGCGATTGGAGCAGGCCGCGAGCGCTTCGTTTGGCCTCGTGCTTGCCACGCTGGGTCATCTCACGGGCTGGCCGATGGCGCGGGGCGGATCGCAGAGCATCGCTGAAGCTCTGGCCTCTTATTTTCGCTCGCTCGGCGGCCAGATCGTCACGGGCATGCGGGTCGAATCGCTAGACCAACTTCCCGTCAGCCGAGTGGTGCTGTGCGATGTGACGCCCCGCCAGCTACTGCGCATTGCGCGGGACTACCTGCCTGCATTGTATTGTCGGCAGCTTCGCCGCTACCGATACGGGCCGGGCGTGTTCAAGATAGACTGGGCATTGGACGGCCCCATCCCTTGGGCCGCGCCCGAATGCACACTGGCCGGTGTTGTGCATGCGGGGGGCACGCTGGACGAGATAGCCGCCGCTGAACGTGCCGTATGGCGGGGCGAGCACCCAGACAAGCCTTTTGTGCTGGTGGGCCAGCAAAGCCTGTTCGACCCCACGCGTGCCCCCCATGGTAAGCACACGGCTTGGGCCTACTGCCACGTACCCCATGGATCGAACTTCGACATGACAGAGCGCATCGAGGCCCAGATCGAGCGGTTCGCGCCCGGCTTCCGCGAGCGGGTGCTGGCCCGCCATACCATGACCGCCCGTGATATGCAGCTTTACAACCCTAACTATGTTGGAGGGGATATCAATGGAGGGGTGCAGGACCTGCGCCAGTTGTTCACGCGCCCTATCATCAGCCTGATGCCCTATCGAACTCCGGCCCGAGGCGTCAACCTCTATATTTGCTCGTCTTCCACGCCGCCGGGTGGTGGAGTGCACGGCATGTGTGGCTACCACGCGGCCCGCGCGGCCCTGCGCTGCCTCTCCGGTTACCGGTGATATCAACCACCCGGATGGCAAACAGCACAGCCCGGACGTCATAGTGCCCGGGCTGTGGTGGATCATAAAGCAGGGGAGCGGGAGACGGGACTCGAACCCGCGACATTCTGCTTGGAAGGCAGACACTCTACCGGCTGAGTTACTCCCGCACGCATACATAATTATACGGATGTATGATTGCCGATGTCAATTCGGTGATTACCAATTACCCACGTCTTCTACCTGCATGACTGCCCCTTGTACCCCCACCCCCGGCCCCTGTGTGCTGGGGGTGGGAAGTCGTGTAATGGGATAGGGCATGTGCACCCCCTCTCTCCATGGAGAGGGTGCACGGGGTAAGGGTCGCCATCAGCGAGCTATGGGCCCTCTGTTGTTCCCTCGTCCTCCTTACCCTTTGCGCTTCAGCCACAGCATGATGCCGCAGATGGATTTAGCATCGCATATCTGGCCGCCGAGGATGGCCTCGAGGGCCTCGTCCGCGGTCAGGCGTTCTATCTCAATGTTCTCGTCTTCATCACCCGAAGCGGGGTTGTCCTTCAGGTCGGTGAGCAAGTAGCAATCGAGGAATTCGGTGCAGAAGCCGGGGGCCGAGTAGAACCCACCCAGCCTCTCTATGTGGCCCGCTTGGAGACCGGTCTCCTCGCGCAGTTCACGCAGGGCGCACGCCTCGGCGTCCTCGTCTGGCTCTCGCGTGCCCGCCGGTATCTCCAACAGCACCCGGTCGGCGGCTCGCCTGTACTGACGCACCAGCACCACCCTGCCTTCTTGGTCAACGGGCACAAGGGCCACCGCCCCCGGGTGCACCACTATCTCGCGGGGGCGTTCCCTGCCGTCGGGCAGGCGCACCACCTCCCGCACCACCTTGAACAGCTTACCGTCGTACACCACTTCCTTCGATATGCCGACCTCCGGTTCGATTGGCATCGCAGCAAACCCCCTGTTGATTTATCTAACCAATGACGCTGGTTTCCGGGGGCGCAGGCATCCCACAAACGGTCCTCGGACCGAATTGGGTATGGATGCGGGCGGGACGCCCCCGCTCCGACTACAGCTAATACCAATTATCCGAGCAAAGGCGATAAATACCGGGGTGCAGAGGAGCGCCCCTGCACCCCTTTGTGCCCTCCATGTTCTCTGTGTCTCTGTGGTTTCCATCACCGGCCCCGACCGACCGGGGCATGCGTATTGCTCTGCCCTACCTGCACGCACTAACATTATACAGGGAGGCAACGGCCATGCCACAGGCTCCACAGCCGCACGCCCACACCGATGTTGAAGAAATCATCCGTCCTCACGAGGACATGCTGGCCGACACGCCCGATCAGGCTGCAGGTCCCACCTACCATGGGGCTAAGGCCGAGGCACTGGCCGCGCTGAGGGCACCGGCACTGCGCTGTTGTCGGTGCGATCTGTGCGCCGGGCGCACACAGGTGGTGTTCGGCGAAGGCTCGCCCACCGCCAGACTGCTGATCATAGGCGAGGGGCCGGGGGAAGACGAAGACCGGTCGGGCCACCCTTTCTTCGGCAGGGCCGGCCAACTGCTCAACAAACTGCTCGAAGAGGCAGGCATCACGCGAGACGAGGTGTGGATCACCAACGTGGTCAAGTGCCGCCCGACCGCCCGGCAGGGCAACCGCATCGTCAACCGCCCGCCGCGCGCCACCGAGATCAAGGCGTGCGCCATCTGGCGGTGGGGCGAGTTGGAAATAATCAAACCGAATGTGGTGTGCTGTCTGGGTGCGGTGGCCGCCAAAACCCTAGCCGGACGCGAAGTGAAGCTGACTATGGAGCGCGGCCAGTGGCTTCCCTTTGCCCTGCCCATCGAGGGCATGGAGCACACCGAGGTAATGGTTACCTACCACCCGGCTTACATCCTGCGTCAGGAGGGCGAGGCCTACGACCGCATAAGGGCACAGGTCGCCGCTGACTTCGCGGCCATTGCCGCCAAACTGCGCGCGCGCGAGCGCCCCTAGTCCAGCACTACGTCGTGTGGGCCGCTTTCGCGCAGACCGGCGGGGGTGATGCGCACAAACCGTGCGTTGCGCCACAGTTCCTCGATGTTGCGGGCGTTACAGTAGCTCATGCCACTGCGCAGGCCGCCCACCAACTGCACCAGCACCTCGCGCACCGGCCCGCGGTAGGGCACCATGGCCTCCACCCCTTCGGGCACCACTTGGCTGAGCCATTCGTCGTCTTCCTGCCCGGCCATGTCGGCCAGCTCACGCTCGCGCAGGCGACGGGCGGCGGTGGCGCTGAGCGAGGCCATGCCCCGGTAGGTCTTGAAGCGCTGGCCCCGGCGGGTGATGGTCTGGCCGGGGCTTTCGTCGGTGCCCGCCAGCAGAGCGCCTATCATCACGGTGGACGCGCCCGCGGCCAGCGCCTTGGTGATGTCCCCGGAGGCCTTGATACCCCCGTCGGCTATAATGGGTACGCCTGCCTGATGGCACACCGGGGCGCAGTCCATGATAGCCGAAAGCTGGGGCACGCCGGCGCCCGTGACGATGCGCGTAGTGCATGTCGAGCCGGGGCCTACGCCCACCTTCACCGCGTCCACGCCTGCCTCTATCAGATCGCGCGCCCCTTCGGCGGTAGCCACGTTGCCCGCTATCACCTCTGCTTCGGGCCAGCGGTCCTTGAGCCGCCGGACCACATCAATCACCGCCTCGGAATGGCCGTGTGCCACGTCCACCACCAGCACGTCGGCCTCGGCCTCGATCAGGGCTTCGGCTCGCTTCATATAGTCGCCGATCACCCCGATGGCCGCCCCCACCAACAGTCGCCCCCGTTTGTCTTTGGCGGCGCGCGGGTTGCGGCTGTTGTGCTCCAAGTCTCTGGCCGTCACCAACCCCACCACCTTATCCCCCTCCACGAGGGGCAGTTTCTCGATCTTATGCCGGTCAAACAGCGCCTGCGCCTCTTCGACCGACACATCGGCAGGGGCCACCACCAGACGATCGCGCGGGGTCATCACCTCTTTCACCGGCAGGTCGGGGTCGCGGGTGAACCGTACATCGCGTGAGGACACGAGGCCCAGCAGCCTCTCCTGCTCGTCCACCACTACTAGCCCACCCACGTCCAACTGCCCCATCTCGTGCCGGGCCTGTTCGACGGTGGCGTCGGGCGAGATGGTGTAGGGCCGGGCGATGACGAACGACTCGGCCCGCTTGACCTTGCGCACCTCGGCGGCCTCGGCCTCCACGGGCAGAAAGCGGTGGATGATGCCGAGGCCGCCCTGCCGCGCCATGGCAATTGCCATCGCGGCTTCGGTGACCGTGTCCATGTTGGCGCTGACGATAGGTATGTGCAATCGTATGTTGCGCGACAGGTAGGTGGAGGTGTCCACCTGACGGCGGGTGGCTATCCGCGAGCGTTGAGGCACCAGAAGCACGTCGTCGTAGGAGAGGGCAAGTGGGATGCGCTGCTCGTGATCCCAGTTCGTCGGGCTGTGGGCGTAACCGTCGTGCTGCTGTGCGGAAGCATCTCTATCTCTGGAAGCGTGAGCCATGGCTGTGCTCCTGTGCTCGATATGTGCGTTGTGTGTGTCCAGCCCATTATATCATCTTGCCGTACAGGGTACATTTCAGCGGGCGTGCCCAACGACGTTTGCCAACGACGTTTGATGGTACAGAAGATGCTAATTATTTGCAACGGGCGCGAATTATAGGATCAGCTGAAATTTCAGCACATAGGCCCGCAGGAGGTAAGGAAAGATATGCACAGACGACCGCTTATCTTCTTTATTGCCCTTGCGATCGCCACGCTGGCGATCGTCGTCGCCACACCTGCGGCGCCCGCGCAGACGGGCGAGCGCAGGCAAGCAGCGAGCCTTCAGGTGTCAACACCCACGTCCACCCGCGCAGCGACCGCTACCCCACTGATCACAGCTACGGTGGCGGTCACGGCAACTGTAGTTGTTACGGCCACTGTCACGCCAGTGCCCACGATACCCCTGCCGGAGAGCATTTACAAGCCGGGTGGTGGGGACTTCCCGTTTGCGCACCCCGCGTTCCTGCGCGTGTGGGACCGCACCGACCACCCCGTGCAGTTGCGGCAGGTGAACCGCACGTGGTTCTGGGGTCCCGGCCCCAATACCCCGGCGCTCATTGAAGCCTATCGAGAGGGGCCTGCCGGCACTCATCTAGTGCAGTACTTCGACAAGAGCAGGATGGAAGTCAACAGACCGGAAGCCGACCCCAACAACCCATTCTTCGTGACCAACGGCCTGCTCACTGTGGACCTGATCTCCGGCTCCATTCAGGTGGGCGATAACCAGTTCGCTCCGTTCCGGCCCGCATGCATACCGGTGACGGGTGACCCCAACGATATGCTGGCCCCTACCTACGCGGCCTTCCAGAAGGTGTCGGTCGGCCCCAACCGCGTTGACGAGCACCCGGCACCCAACAGGGTGGGGCAGAGGGTGATCGAGACCATAGACCGCAACGGCAACACCGGCACCGACCCTTCCAAGGCCAACATAGCGGGC
>DAOTTC010000084.1:0-12173 GCA_034437815.1 Chloroflexia bacterium
CGAGATGCGGCGGGTGCTGAAGCCCGATGGCCGGGCGCTGGTGATGGAAGACATCGCCCTGCGCGGCTCGCTCAACCTGCTGGGGGCGCTGGTGCATCTGGCCGACGAGGGGGCGCACATCCGCCGCCCCTCGGAGTACGCGCCCCTGTTCAGCCCCGACTTCTCCGTCCAGAAGACATATCCCATAAGATGTGGCGTATGCGACTATCAGGCGTTCGTGCTCGCGCCCAAAGGGTCATCGTCAGGCGTGGGCGCTCTCGACTAGAAACAGTCGCCCCCTTCTCCGCGGGAGAGGGGGACCGGAAGTGAGGAACCGCTTTACTTTTCCACCCGACCGTTAACGTGGTAACGTGGGCGTTCGGCCCTCCCGACGGTGGAGAGTGTTGCAACAGCAAGTGGTGAGGGCCGAGTAACGACCTGTTCGCGCGGGGCACAGTGTATAATAAGGTCATGGAACCCGAAGCGCATTTCGTCGTTGTGGAAATTGAAGAGGCCGTTCATGAAAAAGCCCGCCCGAGGAGGTTGAGAGTGGATGCCGCATGGTGGGGCACGTTTGCCCTGTTGTTGATAGCTATATCGCTGACGGTGACCGGAGAGCTTCTGCTCAAGACCGCCATGAACCGCCATGGTGAGCTGAACGTCAGCATCTCCACGCTCGTGCCCACTGCCATCAGGTTGTTCACCAATCCCTTCGTGCTAGGCGGCTTCGCGCTGGTGTTCAGCGGGGCGCTGTTCTGGCTGGGCGTGCTGTCTCGCTGGCCTCTGTCTGTGGCCTACCCACTGCTGTCAATAAGCTATATCATAGGTATAATCGCTTCGGTGCTGGTGCTTAAAGAAAAGGTGAGTTGGTTGCAGGTGCTGGGGGTGCTGGTGATAGTAGTGGGCGTAGTGCTGGTCAGCAGGGGCCGCGTTGATTGAGCGCTCGGTCCAGTGCCCATGTTGGGGTCCGGCCGTTGTTCAATCCCATTGGATGCTTTGGATGTTATGGACGGCAAGCTGGTGAACGCAAATCAGGGTGAGACCACCGGCAGCGTGGTCGGGCAGGTAGCTGTGGTAGAGCCTCAGTCCTCGACCCTCGGCGCTGGAGTAGAGGCCAAGCCCCATTACAGTCTCACCGTGGTCATACCTGCTTACAACGAGGCCGACGCAGTGGACAGGGTGATCAACAAGATACGTGCTCTGCGTCCGGAAGCCGAAATTCTAGTGGTGGACGATGGCTCGCGGGACAACACGGCAGAGGTGGCGCGGGCCGCGGGGGCGCGGGTCATACGCCACCCCTACAACAAGGGTAACGGCGCGGCGGTCAAGACCGGCCTGCGCAACGCTACCGGCGACGTCGTGCTGTTGCTGGACGCCGACGGCCAGCACCCACCTGAAGACATCGAGCGCGTGTTGGCCCCCATTGGCGAGTACGATCTGGTGGTGGGGGCACGCACCCGCGAGTCTGAGACCCACTGGGTGCGCGACATAGGCAATGCCCTGTTCAACGGCCTCGCCAGCTATCTGGCCGGGCGCAAGATACCGGACCTCACATCGGGCTTTCGCGCCATGAAGCGCGACCTCATAATGGAGTTCATACATCTGCTACCCAACCTCTACTCGTACCCCACCACCAGCACGCTGGCCTTTTTGAAGGCCGGTTATAATGTCACTTTCGTGCCGATCAGGGCCAGAAGGGGCACGGGCAGGAGCAACACTAAGATCCTGCGCGACGGCGTGCGGGCCATAGTCATCATCCTGCGCATGATCACCCTGTTCGCACCCATGAAGATATTCCTGCCGCTGAGCACCCTCCTGTTTGCCGCAGGCGTGATATACGGGTTGGCGAACATTTTCGTGGCGGGCATCAACCGTATACCCAACGGCTCGGTGCTGCTGATCCTGAGCAGTCTGTTCATCTTCTTGTTCGGCCTGATCTCCGAGCAGATAGCAGCCCTGCGCTTTGAAAGCAGTCAGCGCGCCTACAGCCGTCGGGATTACGAGCGCGATTGGCACCCCGAACTTGAGACTCCAGCCGGTCCGGGCCGCGACCGCTCTCGCTGACCGATGCCAGACCCAGACGCAGATACCACGCAACTGGCGCCCCCCGCCCCGGCCATAGGACTTCCCGACCGGCCCGCAGCCCTCAGCGGCCGGAATGCGCGTGGGTGGGTCGTGCGCGTGGTGGGCACGCTGGCCTTCCTCGCCCTGCTCGTCTGGCTGGACCTGCGGGGAGTGCTGCACCTCGAAGATGTATGGGCTGCGCTGAGCCGGGCCAACGGTTGGGCGGTCGCTCTGTCTATTGCCCTGTATGCACCATTCCTCATTTTGAAGGCGGCACGGTGGCGCATGCTCTCTCTGGACATGCAGATGCCGATGGGCTGGCGTGACAGCTGGCGTATATACGCGATCGGACTGGCAGCGGGCACGTTCACGCCCGGTCAGGCGGGTGACGCCATCAAGGCGTGGTATCTACAGCGCATGGGCTACCCACTGGCTCGCGCCCTCGGCGGCTCGGTGCTGGACCGCGTGTTCGACGTGGCCGCGCTGGCTCTGTTGGGCTTGCTGGGCGTGGCTGTGTACGGTCGGCGCTTCGCCGGCCAGACCCCGGCTCTGGTGGTGTGGGTGCTGGTGTGTGCTGCGTTGGTGGTCTTTGCCGCATGGGGAAGCACGCGCCGGTGGGCCACGGGGCTTGTCGCTCGCAGGCTGGGGCGCGTGCCTTCGGCCCAAGGTCCTGTGGAGCATGCCGCAGGCGGGCAGGCGTGGTCCCTCAGGCCGGTCACGCTGATAGGTGCGGCGGCCCTGACAGGGTTGAGCTTCGCGACCTCTATTTTCAGGGTGTGGCTGCTGGCGGCAGCGCTGGGCGTAGTCTTAGACCCACTGGAAGTGTCGGGGTTTGTCGGGCTGACCACCGCCGCCGCTCTGGTGCCCGTGACGGTGGGTGGCGTGGGCACCCGTGACGCAGTGGCCGCGCTGGCCCTTGCCCAACTTGGCCGCCCGCCCGCCGAAGGCATAGCCGTGTCGGCCCTCATCTTGTTGCTTAATTTTGCGCAAGCGGTGGCGGGCTGGCTGGTGTGGCTGCGGTACAGGGCATGACAGGGCTTGACAGCACGATAGAGTGAGCTTTGGTGATCTGACATTGGAATATCTGAGGACTGCGTCGGGCGCGGCTGTGCTGGCCCTGATGGCGCGCGGCGCTTGGCGTGCATTGCCGACCCACCGCCGCGTCGGCCTGATCGTTGCGCTCATGCTGGTTGCGGTGGGGTCGCTGCTGCTCGTGGTGCTCACCCGGTGGGGAGACGAGGAGCGGATACGGGCCCACGCCCACCGTAATTACCCCACACCTGCCAACCTGCTGGCCCCGGCTCTGCCTGTTAGCGCTATCAGCGATGCGCTACAGCCTTCCCCGCCGTTGACCCCCACTACCTCTACAGTCGAGTCCACGGCATCGGGTTCGCTCAGGCCCGGTATGATGGTCAGCAGCAACCTCCTCGCCGTGCGGCCCGGCAACACATACCGCTACAGCATGCAGTTGGGCACGGGCGACAGCGTGGTGACCGAAGGATTGGTGCGCTTCCTGTGGCTCGACGCCGCGTTAAACGTGCTTGCGTGGGACGATTCGCTTATGCGCGTGGAAACAATGCTCTCAAGGCAAGACCTCGGAATGGGCGGCTTGCCTGCCCCGTCTGCTCTGCGCACTGGTGCGTACACGGCACCGGTGGGCGCGGCATACCTGCGGTTCGAACTGCGCAACACCGACCGGTTCGGCTGGTTGCACTGGCGGGAGCTGGTGCTCATGCAAGACGGTGTGTATGTGGAACTGCACCCCAACGGCACGCAGGCTGCATTGGCCTTCTCCTTCGACTGGGAGAGCGCCATGGGCGGGGCGATCCACTCAAAGGGCATGACCGTGCACGACCCGCAGGCGGCGGCGCAGCATGGCATGGCGATGCGGCAGGGGGCCGACTGGCTGAAAGACCTGTTCGCCCGGCACGGCATCCGCGCCACCTTCTATGCCACAGGTTACAATTTGCTGGACGGTAACGCCGAGCGACGCACCTTCGCGGGCGACCCTACATACCGATGGGCTAGCCCGGCAAACGGGTGGGCATCCGACTACTGGCTGACCCACAAATGGTACAGCGACGACCCGCACGGCACTTACCAGACCCACCCTGAGTGGTACTTCGGCGACCAGACCCGCGCGCTGTTGCAGGCAGGGCACGAGGTCGCCCCGCACACCTTCGGTCATCTGTACGTACGAGGCTCTACCCCACAAGAACTGGCCGCCGACATGGACGAGTGGCTTGCCGCCGCTGCCCGCATCGGCATATCGCAGCCCACCACTTTCGCCTTCCCGTGGCGCAGCAGCAATTCTCTCACCCCAGAATTTTATAACGTGCTCTACCGGCGCGGTATCTCGTCTGTGACCCGCCTTTACGAACGTGACCTGCGCGACCGCTACACTCTCAGCCCGGCCACGCCCATCACCGCCACCGGCATGTACACAGGCATAGCAGTTATGCCCGACTTCGAGCTTGGCAAACCCTCGGCCAAGGGAGGTGAAGAGGCGGGGGGCCGGGTGCTTGGAGCCGCCGAAGGTTTGCGCGTGATACAGGAGGTGATCGCCCGGCGGGGCACGACATCGTTATGGACCCACCCGGAACAGCTTGCCCCCGGCCCTTCGTCCGACGAAGCACGCCGCGCATGGGAGCAGGTGGTGGCCGCCGCCGCGAGGGAGCGCGATAACGGCCGGTTGTGGATAGCGCCGGTGGGAGAAATAGCCGCCTTTCAGCGTGATGCGCTGAGCGTGACCGCGCAACTCGACGCCGGTTTCATGGGTCTGGGGGTGCAAGGCTGGGCGTTGCGTGTGCATAACGCATCCGGCAAAGAATTGAATGGCATCACACTCACCCTGCCCGGCGAGGTGGTGCGCGTTTCGTCTCCTGATGTGGAGGTGCTCACCGTGGTACACGATGAGACGGGAGCTACCGGTCTCAGTCCGGCCAACAAACCGGCCTATCCGACCCGCCAGCTTGTGCTCAACGGGCTCAGGCCCGGCACCACCAACCTCGAGGTGCAGTGGGCACCCGGTCAGGAGCCTCCGAGATGACGGCGGGCGGGCGATTTGCCGGTGCAAGGCGTGTGATGCCGGTGATGCTCTTGGTGGTGGCAGCGCTTGCCACCATCATAGGTGTGCTGTTGACGTACCACGTGAGCCGCCACGTCGCACTCGACATCGGTGAGCTGGGAGACAGCCCTTTCCTCTCGGGCTTCTACGCCGACGAGCCTGACATCACCTATAGGTACAGGTGGACACAGGAGTACGCGCAAGTGTTTTTCACGGGTGCCGGCAATGCGGCCCCCGTCTCGGTGGTGATTCGGGCGCAGGGCGCGCGCCCGGCGGGTGCCGCCCAACCCGTTACCATGTCTGTCTCGTTGAATGGGTTGGCTTTAGACCCCCCTATCATCACCCTAAGCCCCGACCTGCGGGACTATGCTTTTCAGGTGCCGCCCGGCGATGGGTTGGGTGCTCCCTATACGCTTGCGATCAACGCCCCTACCTTCAGGCCCCCAGCCGATGCGCGTCACCTCGGCATAAAGATAGATCGGGTTCAACTGGTGCAGACGAGCGTCGGCTTGAACCTGCCTCCGATGTATATGTTGCTGTGGCCGCTCGTGCTAGCAGTGGGGTTGTTCGTTTTGCCCAGACGCCGGATGCTAGCCCTCTCCATCTTCCTGTCGATGGTGGGCGCTCTGCTGGCGTGCCTGTGGATAAGCACGAGCACTATGTACGCGGCGGCCTATCTGCCGTGGGTAGCCGGCGCTGTGGGCGTGGCGGGCTTGCTGGTGTGGCTGCCACCCGCCCTGCGCCGCTGGCCAGCAGTGGTGCCCCCATTGGTGGACCCAAGGCCGGCGCGCCGGATAATGCTGGTCATGCTGGCTCTGTACGCCGTGGTCGCGCTGTTCACCATACCGCGTGTTGACTGGATCGGCCACGCAGACTACGCCGAGAACGCGGTGGTGGCTCGCAATCTGGTCGAGGGGCGCGGGTTGGTGGTGGACTACGTGGCGCAGTTCTATCGCTATTACCCCGGTATCACACACCCTGCGGATACATGGCCTCTGCTCCAACCCTTGCTAATCGCCCCTTTCTTCGTCCTGTTCGGGCCGCAGACTTGGGCGGCAAAATTGCCCAACCTGTTTGTGATGCTGGCGCTGGCGTGGGGGGTGTTCGCGGCCACTTCACGCCTGTGGGACTCACGGGTGGGCCTGCTGGCGGGCCTGCTGGTGCTGACCCACCCATATTTCTTCAACGCCGTACTGTATCCTATCAATGACCTGCCGTTTGCGGCCATCTTCTTCGGGTTGGCATGGTCGGTGTGGCATCAGGTGTCGGCCCAGACCCACCATGGGGCGTTGTCCTCGCCTGCACTCGCAGTGCCCGCCATCCGCCAACGGGAGGCCGACCCTATATCCGGCGGCTCGTCTCCGCAGACGAAGCATGCACACAACGGCCCAGCAGAGGGGGCAACGGCACCCACGTGGAAGAGGTATCTGCCACCTGCGCTGACGGGCCTGCTGGCAGGCCTGCTCATATGGAGCAAGCCGAGCGGGGCGCTGTTGGTGTTGGGGCTGGGTTTGTGGGCCGTGTGGGCGTGGCGGCGCGGGCCGGCTAGGGCCACTGAGCGACTGCCATGGCGCGCCCTGCTGGTGGCCGGTGCGGTGGCGGGGCTGGTGCTTTTCCCGATGTTTGTGCGCAATATGCTGGCCTTCGGCGTGCCGTTCTTCACCACCGAGAGCTATGATGCGTGGATCTTGCGCTACTGGCCCTTTTACCAATGGGAGAACATTTACCGGGTGTACATGGACGGCGAATTGCCCCACCCGCGCTGGGTGGTGGGCGGCAAGTTCGGCTATCAGAACCTGCTGGACGCTTTCGCCGTCAATCTGAAGTGGGTGTGGGAGAGCGGCGTGCTTGGGGAGGCTGGCGAGGGGGAATATGTGCTGGGCATACTATCCATGCTGGGCGCGGCTCTGGGCGTTGCGGTGCTGAGCCGCCGGGCGACAGGTGTGTTCGGCATGGTAGGGGCAAGCATAGGGTTGTATGTAGCTTTCGTACTGGTCTACTGGCACTTCGAAGGGCGCTATTTTCAGGTGGCCGTGCCATGGCTGTATATGCTCATCGCATGGGGGCTTGTATGGTTGTGGGATCGGGTGAGGCTTGGCGTACGGGATGGGTCCATGGGGAAGGCGGGACCGCTGGTACTCGCCGGTGGCGTGGTGCTGATGCTGTGGCCCCACTTATCTGCCATCTCCGAGCAGGTCTCTATGGACACTCGCCCCACCGGTTTTGTGACCACCATGCGCTGGCTGGCCGAGAACAGCACGCCTGCTGATGTGGTGATGACCCGCGACCCTTGGGAGCTGAACTGGTACACCCGGCGCAGGGCGGTGATGATCCCCTATGAGGACCTGCCCACGATCGAGCGCATCGCCCGTATGTACGGGGTGACCATGCTCCAACTAGGCGGGCCGGTGGACCGCGTGGATGTATCGCAGTGCCCCTCGCCAGACGAGCCGGCCCCCGGCTCGTTCCCCACCGGCTCGCGCCCCGCACTTGACGGGTTGTACTGTGGCAGGGAATTGCCCGGCTACAAGCTGGTGTTTCGGCAGGGTGGGGGCACGATTTACCGGCTGGAGGGGGATTGAACGTTGCTCAATCTTCGTCGTTGTCGCTGCACCAACTCTTCAAGGTCCCGCAAGCTCAGTTCGGTGAGGCTGTTGACCACGAGGTGCGCCCCAGCTTCGCGCAAGACCTCAGGGGGCTGTGTGGTCGCCACGCCGACGGTAGCCGCGCCTGCACGCAGGCCTGCCTGAATGCCGGCAGGGGCGTCTTCGATGACCACCCCGTTTCGTGGGTCCACACCCAGACGCTCGAAAGCCATCAAAAACACCTGTGGGTCCGGCTTGCCTTTGGACACGTCGTCCCCGGACACAATGGCTTGCATGTATTTATCTACGCCGGCCGCCGAGACCAGCAGTCGGATGTTCTCCATAGGAGCGGATGAACCGATTGCTTGCTTCCAGCCCGAACGGGCAAGTTCTTCCATTAGCTCGATCACACCCGGCAGTGGGCGCAGCGACGCCGCGTATTTGCGGAACCACCTCTCCTTCACCTCGGCCATACGCTGTATCTGCTCAGGGTCTTTCACATTCCACATGGAACCGATGATGTCAGTGTTGTGCCTGCCGAATATACGCGCAAAATCTCTCCGGGGGTCGTAGGGCACCCCGAATTCTCGCGCCATCGCCACCCACGAGGCGTTGTGTGCCTCTGCGCTGTCCACTATCACGCCGTCCAGATCCCAGACGACGGCCTTCTGTTCAGGTTGATGTTCCATGGTTTCTATCGGCGTCGGACCGGATTATGGGCGGTACAATTGGCGACCCAGCAGGCCGAGCAACACGTCGTGTGGTGGTTGGTTCTCAGGGTGCCACTCGAAGCGTGCTCGCTCGAAATACTGCACTATGTACGTCTTGCCGTCCGTAGGGCTGCGCTCTTCGAACTGGTCGGACAGAGGTAGGCCCACCACCGGCACGCCTAGCTTGCGCCACCGCTCAAGGAACTTGCCCCACACGCAGTGGTTGGTTGCCTGCACGCAAACCACTTCGACACCCTGCGGGGGCGGAATGGGCTGAAAGGTGCGGCCCCTGACCAACTCTGTGCCCAGCAATCCAAGGAGCACCTCATAAGGGGTGCCCTCATTCTCGGGGTGCCACTCGAAACGCGCCCGCTCGAACCACTGCACTATATAAGTTTTGCCGTCAATCTGGCTGGTCTCCAACCGCTCGGGGCTGATGGCGTAGCCGAACAGCGGTAGGCCGCCGTTGTTCTGCCAATAGGGGGCAAAGCGCGTCGAAGGCCGGAAGCCGGTGGGCGAGGTCCTATCGGTGGCAGCGTCCAGTACGTCCATGTCCTCGGCCCGTCCCTCCAGCACATACAGTGGGTCTTCGCTGATGTTGAGGGTGATGCCCCCCTCCCGGACGGGGGCGTCCAATTTGCGGCCGCGCGAGGTGAGCACTTCGGCACCGGCCTGTGTCAGCGGCAGGCGGACCGTTTCGGGTTGGCCGATCTTCCATATCACGTGCACAGTGGTCCGGCCTCTGGCGAACTTGTAGTGATAGCGATCGTATTGCGGTTGCCATCGGTTAGGCACAGCACGCATCAGCACGCCCTCTCCCACGTAGGTTGCCCCCTCCAATTGGCGGGTCATGACATGATAGGCAAAATACGCTGGCTTTTCACTCAGGTCGTTGCGCATGATACCCATGTTGCCCCACAGGTCGGCAGGGCCGCCATTGAACTTGTCCTTGATCTGAAAATAGATGAAGCGTGTGACATTGGGCTTAGACATCGCGATGGCGTGCAAGCGCACCAGCCGTCTGGCCTGTTCTTCCTCGCTCACGCCCAGATTACCGCACCCGCTGCATGTGGAATAGCCGTGCTCGGTGATCCATATCTCTTTGTTGGGTGCCCCATGGTCCACCAGCCACTTGTGGCTCATGTCCAGCCGGTAGGCGAAGTTTTGCACCACGGTCTTGGGGTCGGTGCTCTCCGGTGGACGGTCGGGCATATAGGGGTGGATGGAGAGCACGTCGAAGTTCAACCTGCCACCGGAGGCGGCCACCACCCGGTCGAGGAAAGCCATGCCCCCATTATGCCTGTCGTGAATGGATAGCCCGCCTATGAGCACGGTGGCATTGGGGTTGGCCTTCTTGATGGCGGCGTAGCTACCCGCCAGCATCTGGGCGTACACCTTGGCCGCATCACACCCCTCGCACTTGAAGGTCATGGGCACATCCGGTTCGTTCCATATCTCCCACACATCAATTTTGCCCCTGTAGTGCTCGGCGACCATATAGCTGAAGTCCACGAAGTCCTGCACGTTTCGGGGCACGTGCCAGTACCAGTCAGGTTCGGTGGTGGGCCTACCAGATGCCCAGTACGGGGTGGTTTGGATCGCTCCGATCACTTTGATGTTGCGCTTCACGAGCTGGTCAATCCACCAGTCGAACTCTGTCCAGTTGTATATGCCCTTCTTGTCCGGCTCGAGGTTAGCCCACGATACTTCTTCGCGGCTCCAGCGCACACCCAGTTCTTCGGCGGCGCGAAGCAGAGCGTACTTCTCATCTTTTGGACGCTCTTGGCCAGTGATGTACAGGTTCATACCGAAGAAGGAACTGTGGGGCAAGGGGGATGATGCGGCATAGGAACCGGTACCCGTGCCTGACAGCGCGCACACAGCAAGCAACACAACTGTGATGAGGCACCTAATGCGATGTGTATGTTTATGTGTATGGCGTGTATGCAGTGTGGGCAGCGTGTGGCTCATTTCTAGCGCGGTCAAGCCGCGCAACAGGCGAATCGAATTTGTCCAATTATACTTGCGCGGGGCGATAGCGGTCAAACCACACCGGCTGACAGGTTGCGCCCATAATCGGGGGTTGCACCGATAATAAGGGTGGACACGCGGTTGCTCACCCCTCGTTCTGAGGTGGCATCTCGAACAAGCCCTCATACATAGAGCGCACATATGGGGGCAATTTGCTCATATCCCCCATTGTGCCGCTTGCCAACCCTGCGAACATCTCCCAATCGTTCCGCGTGACCAGCAAACCCTCCCAGTTCTGCTCAGGGATGCCGTGCACGTAGCCGTGTGCCAGACGAGCCGCATCGGCATATTTGGGGTCTGGCTCTTCGCTCAGGCGCACCGTGGCCTCGATCATCCGGTCCTTGAGCGGCTCTCTCCGGTAGTGCCACCATGCATGAGCCAATTCGTGCACAGCCGCTTCATGCTGGGCGGTGAACAAGTGCACCTCCCGCCTGTCAGGTATCCAGTATCCGCCACCCCGGGTGCTGGTGAGGTCGTCCACCCGCAATCTAACGTTGGCCCGGAGCCACTCGCGGGCCTGCGGGGTGAAGTGGTGCTCGCGCATCACCTGTTCCAAGAAGGACCACTCCGATGCATCGCCCGCGGAATACGCGCCTGTGGAGCGTTGGCTGGCGTCGCCCGTTATACCTGTAATGAACTTGATGGGTGCGCCCAGCCATCGCCAAAGCGTAGCCTTGATCCGTGTAAGCATATATTACTCCTTATCTGAGCACTCAGGTAGTATATCATATGCAACCTGCTGCAACCAAAATATGCATAGCTCGTTAATATGTTTGGAGCCGGGCCAAGAGCAACAAGAAAGTATGTAGACAGTGTGTAGTTGGCATGAAACCTGCTAAGTGGGAATCTGATGGCCGGGCGCTCCGTAGGAACCGCAAGAGTAGGCCTGTAGAGTGCAACGCACGCTGTGGCCGGGCGCCCGGTCCAATGCAGACATGCTACTCAACAACGCACCACAACTGCACCATTGAACATAGAAGGAGGAAACTGTAGACCATGAACAGAAGATGGATAACCGCTACAACTACATTCGGCGCAGCCACGCTGGTGTTTGGCGCAGTGGCATTGGCACAAACACCGTCGCCCCAGCCCACCGGCACTCCGGGGGCTACTGCGACGGCGACTCGTGCGATCACCCCTACCGTTACCGTTCAGGTTACACGTACCGTGACCATCACTGCTACCCCTGTACCGACTATTCCTGTTCCGCGGACGCTGTATCAGGCCGGTGGTGGGGACTTCCCGTTTGCGCACCCCGCGTTCCTGCGCGTGTGGGACCGCACCGACCACCCCGTGCAGTTGCGGCAGGTGAGCCGCACGTGGTTCTGGGGTCCCGGCCCCAATACACCCGGTCTGGTTGAGCCATACAGGGAAGGCCCCGGTGGCATGCACCTCGTGCAGTACTTCGACAAGAGCAGGATGGAGGTCAACAGACCGGAAGCTGACCAGACCCAGCCGTTCTTCGTGACCAACGGCCTGCTCACTGTGGACCTGATCTCCGGCTCCATTCAGGTGGGCGACAACGAGTTCGCTCCGTTCCACCCGGCCTGCATCCCGATGACCGGTGACTTCCTGAACGATGACGCGCCCACCTACGCGGCCTTCCAGAAGGTGTCGGTAGACGGCAATCGCAAGGACACCCACCCGGCGCCCAACAGGGTGGGGCAGAGGGTGATCGAGACCATAGACCGCAACGGCAACACCGGCACCGACCCTTCCAAGGCCAACATAGCGGGC
>DAOTTC010000085.1:0-2299 GCA_034437815.1 Chloroflexia bacterium
CGGGATGGCTACGTCTATGTTTTTGAGGTTGTGCTCGCGTGCCCCGCGCACTACGATATGGGTCTGCGCGTGGCCCGGCAGACGCTGATACTCTACCTGTGGCATGATGCTCTCGTAATATCCGTTGCTCTTTTCGACTCTGGCGTGTCTGACGCGCTCTTGAAGCATATAATTATCCCCTATTTGGTGTGGTTGCCACAAGTTGTAAAGCTGAAAGACACAAAGTGACGAAAGCGGTGAGCTTTTCATCACGCCCGACTAAGCCCACACAAAGCCTGTGAAATTATGGCCCTTGCAGGCGGCAGGGGCTTACAGCACTGCGATACTGCAACACTGCAACATTGCAACACTGCAACTACCACACGCTAGAACAGGCGTTCAACTGACAGTATACCAGACCGCACGAGGCCGGGTCAATCGGGCCGGAGCTGGAGTTTTCCACATCCTCTATCCGCGTTGGATATCGCCGCCGTGCGCTATGGATGATAACAGGCTGGATATGACATCCTCTGTCAGTAATTGGTCAAGATTCAGGGGTTGACATGGGCCGCGCTGTGCCATCTGTCAACCCCCGACTACTGTTTACAATAGTGGCTACAGTAGCTACCGCCGGTCACTGGCAGGCGACCGGCGGCATCAGAAGTGTATCAGCGGCTCACATGTTCGGTGGGGCGCTCGCCGGGCACCTGATCTGCTTCAGCATCCTGCCGGGAAGCAGGCGGGATGTTATGATTGAGGTGGAAGAAGTTGGTCGGGTCGTAGCGCGCTTTGATGGCTCTGAGGCGGTGCCACGTGGCATCCGGATACGCTTCACGCACCTGCTGTGCGCTTCCACCACCCATAAAGTTGACGTATGCGCCCGGTTGGCCCTGCCGCAATACGCTGGCAAAGTTGGTCACCCATGTATCATGCACATCGGCTTCTTCACGGTCACTGTACAGTACGGCCACGTTTACTATAATACGCCGCTTGCGATGAGCGAATGCTGTGGCCTCCTCGGGCACGCGGGCCATCGCCCCGCCCAACACTCGCAACTGAACCACTGCCATCTGTCTGGTGCCTTCGTACGGGGCTTGGAGATAGCTGACAATCGTGTCGGCCACTGCACGGCCTACAGCGTCTATAAACAACGTGCGAACCGTGCCCAGCGGGTGGTAATCCGGATCTTCCGGTGGGTAGATCTGGGGATAGGGCATAGGCCGAAGCATATCCACAATGGGCGTGGCGAGCGCCCGGAAAGGGGCGATGGCCTTCTGGCCGGCCTGCACCTCGCCTGCGTAAGCCATAAGCGCCATTATGACGAGTTGCCCGTGATGCTCGGCAGGCACGAAGGGCATGGGAGGGGCAGACATGATGTTGGCTATGGTGGTCAGTTCCTCCGGTGCGGCTTCAGCTTCCGCAATGAACGAGGCGATGGTATCGGGGGTTGCAGGTATCATCAGCATGCCTCCTACGATTGTGTCCACCTCGTGTAATTGAAACTGGAATCTGGTAACGACACCGAAGTTGCCCCCGCCGCCGCGTATGGCCCAGAAGAGGTCGGGATGGGACTGAGCATCGGCTCGTAAGAGTTGACCGTCCGCAGTCACCACATCAGCGGCCAGCAGGCTATCAATAGTGAGGCCGTGCTTGCGAACCAGATAGCCCACGCCGCCTCCCAGCGTGATGCCCCCCACCCCGACAGAGCCGGCGTCGCCGAACCCCGTAGCCAACCCATAGATGGCGGTTGCGTTGGTGTATTCGCCTGTGGTCAATCCCGCCTCAGCCCACGCGGTGCGTTGTTGTGGGTCTATCTCCAGCTTCTTCATGCCAGACAGGTCGAGCACTATCCCGCCGTCGCTGGTGCTGTGCCCGGCCAGACTGTGACCGCCGGAGCGCACGGCAAGCTCCAGACCGGTCTCTCGCGCCACCGCGATGACGCGTGATACGTCGGCTGTGTTTACCACGCGGGCGATGAGCGCGGGCCGCCGATCAATAGAGTAGAATACGGTGCGTGCCCGGTCGTACCCGGCGTCGTCGGGTGTGATCACCGTTCCGTTTAACCCGGCGCGCAACCCTGAGACGATGGCCGGGTCGAGGTTAGATGAGAAGGTTTTCAACATGGTTCTCCTTTCGTGTTTGTGATGTGATGGGAGAAGGTACATCGCCCGGTATCCTTCACAGGGTTGATACGGGGAGGGAGGTAGGTGCATTACACGATAGCCCAATAAATACCTGGTGATTACCCACATCTTCGAATAGCAAGGCTCGGCCTCATGTGGTAAGAAGGAAGTGTTCAGTAACCTTCGCCAACCACAGG
>DAOTTC010000086.1:0-10725 GCA_034437815.1 Chloroflexia bacterium
GCTGGCGACACACCTCAACTCACAGCAGGTGTGTGACCGGCAATCGGCATAAGGCACACACCCCGAACCGATGGGAAGTGCGAGAGCGGTCAGTCTGCTCTCGCACTTCCCTTTACAGAATTCACCGGGGAGTGGCATAGTTCTCCCCATCCTCTTTATGAAAGAGGGTATTGGGGGTTGCGGGTTGCCTATGAGCACCTATGAGCAATCACCGGTCTTTGCTTACCTTGAACAATCTCGCCATTGTGCTATAATCTTTGCGGTCTGCTCGGTATGCCAGTCGGGCAATAAAGGGCTATGGTTCGGTGTAAGGAGCTAAGGGATGTAGCTCTCTACCAAAGTAAGGGCGGGGGTTGTTCCCCTCCCCAGTTCCTACTCGCATGGCTCATATCATAGCCCTTCTATAGATAGCCCGCACGGGAAAACGGGGCGCCTGCATGCTGAGCGAGCCTATCACTGTCGAATGCTCTGAGGAGGAGCGGAATCAGATTAAACGTTATAGAAAGGAGGCACGTTTTGGGTACTTCCCGAAGAATCTTAACCGCGCTCGGGTTGCTGGCGCTGGCTACTCCGGTGGTTGGCTCTCATCAGTCCACCGCGGCTCAGCCGCAGCAGGGGAGCTTTGCCGATCCGGCGTTCGAGCGGGTATGGGCGCGCACCGACAAGCTGGTAGCACAGGGGGAGGTCAGCCGCTCTTGGTACTGGGGGCCTACACCGGGCAGGTCAGAAACCGAAAAGTATCTGGAGGGGGAGGGCGGCGTGCGCAAAGTGCAGTACTTTGACAAGAGCCGCATGGAGATCAACGACCCCAAAGCTAACCCCAATGACCCGTTCTATGTCACCAACGGCCTGCTCACTGTAGAACTGGTTTCGGGCAAGGTGCAAGTTGGCAAGTCCGCTTACGAAGGGCGCTTCCCCGCACAGATACCTCTGGCTTCGGATAATGACGACCGCAATGCCCCTACCTACGCCTCGTTCTTGCAACTCGCCAATACCCCGCTCGGCGACCACCCCGCCGAGGACATGACCGGCAAGGTGGTCAACCAGATCGTGAACAAGGCTGGTATCGTCGAGACGGACCCCTCAAAAGAGCGCTATGGTGTCAGGTATGGTCACTACAACGCGGAGACCAAGCACAACATAGCCGACAAGTTCTGGGAGTTCTTGAACCTGAGCGGGCCGATCATCGGCCCTGATGGCAGGGTGACCACGGGCAAGCTGTCCGACCCGTGGTTCTACACCACCGGCTACGCCATCTCTGAGCCTTACTGGGCGAATGTGAAGATTGGAGGCAGGCAGAGAGACGTGCTGATCCAGTTGTTCGAGCGGCGCGTGCTCACCTATGTGCCCGACTTCGCCCCCGAGTGGCGTGTGCAAATGGGTAATATCGGTGCCCACTACTACGACTGGCGCTATAAGGGTGCCGGACAGCGGGGTTTCCCCCGCCCTAATGTGACGCCGGTAAGCGTGCCCGCGGGTGCGTTGGGTTCGCCTCAAAACCCGATCAAGATGGCGTTCGTGCCCTCGGCTAACAGCCAGCGTGTGCTTGCCAGCGGCGAGCCGCTGGGCCGGTTGCTGGGGCAGATCACCGGCTACAGCTTCAGGGTCAGCGTGCCCACGTCCTATGCCGCAGTGATCGAAGCCATGGGGTCCAACAACGTAGACGTGGCTTGGCTCGCCCCGTTCTCGTACGCGCTGGCCCACGAGAAGTACGGGGCCGAGGTGATCCTGTCGTCTGTGCGCTTCGGTCAACTGGCTTACCCGTCGGTGTTTATCACAGCAGACCCCAACGTCAGAACCATCGCCGATTTCAGGGGCAAGAAGTTCGCGTTCGTGGACCCGGCGTCCGCCTCCGGCTACCTGTATCCGGTTGCCCAACTCAAGCGACTGGGGCTGGTCAGCGGCACGCCGCCCAACCTTGAAGCTTTCTTCGGCAGTGGCAATGTCATCTTTGCCGGTGGACACGACAGGGTGGTGACGGCGGTTTACAACGGACAGGCGGCAGGTGGGGTGGTGTTCGGCGGCCCGCTCAACCCGGGTCTGGGCACGCCCACCGATGCTCGCTCGCTGGTAGCCAGAACCCTGCCCGATGTGTACCAGAAAGTGCGCATCGTGGGCGAGACCCAGCTCATCCCCAACGACACCGTCTCGGTGCGCCGGGGTCTGCCCCCTGAGATGGTCAGGCAGATACAGCAGGGCCTGCTCGAACTGGCGGGCACAGCCGAAGGCAACAAGTATCTGGTTGACCTGTACGCCATCAACGACCTTGCCCCGGTCACCGACTCGTTCTACGACCCACTCCGCAGGGTTGCTCAAGAAGCGGGCATCACCAACTTCGAACAGCTATTCCCGACACCTACCCCCAGACCATGACATACCTGCACGAGTAGCAGAATCGGGGGCAGTGACATAGAGCCGCATGGGCCATGTCACTGCCCCCGATGTTTGTGGCGAAGGGTGGGGTGCCTCCTTGGGCCGGCAGACCTACAGAACTACAGAAGCTGTCGCCCCTCGCCCTCACCCAGCAGTCGCTTCCTTATCAGCGGCACCGGTGGGTAGGCCAGCGCCAGCATCCGGTCGTGGAAGCGCTTCAGGTTGAACCCTGCACCTTCCATGGATTTCATGTCTTCCCGCAATTTGAGGATCATGAGCTTGCCCAGAGTGTAATTCAGGTAGCCGGGGTCGAAGGTGCCCCGCACTGCCTCTTTATATGCGGGCAACTCCTCCATGAACCCATGCTCCATGAAGAATCGAGTGGCTCCGCGCAGGTCCATGCGCCCTGTGTGCATCAAGATGGACACCACGTACCGGCAGTTACGCAGTAGCGCCTCGCTTAGCTGGGCAAAGCGCAGATGAGGCGTGTCCGCCTGATAGCCCTGTTCCACCATCATCTGCTCGCAGTAGTGTGCCCAGCCTTCCACGAACGAGTAGGACGAGTACACTTTGCGCACCGGGGACATGACGCGTGATGCGTGCAGGAAATGCACGTAGTGGCCGGGATAGGTCTCGTGTATGGATACATCGCGCAGGGTCGGGTAGTTGAACCTGCGAAGCCACTCTTCGGTCTGCTTCTCAGACCAGTGCGGCTCGACAGGCGTCACGTAATAGTAAGCCTCGGTGGCTTTCTGCTCGAAGGGGCCGGGCGAGTCCATGAACGCGAAGCCCCAGCGCAGGAACTCAGGGGTTTCCTGCACCTTGCATCGCACGTCGGAGGGTATGGTCACCAGATCGCGGTCAATCACAAACTGCCTGATCTCCTCCAGCATCGCTTCAGTATCAGGGATCAGGCTGGCGGGTGTGGGGTGGTGGGCTGCCACCAGATCGGCCACCTCACGCACATCTTTATCGGGGTCAATACGTCTGGCGGTCTCGATGAAGAGTTGCCTGTTGGCCTCTAAATTCTCAAGGCCTATCTCCAACACCCGCTCCAGAGGCAGGTCCACAAGCTCGTTGGTGGCCAGCATCCTCTCAAAAAGGTGTCGCCCTATGCCGAACTCTTCCTTGGCGTGAAGACTCTGCTCCTTCAACCACAGGATGAATTGCTCTATCGCCTGCACAGCCTGATCGTTGGCTTGGTTGAAATCTTGGAGCAGGGCGGTGTTTTGGACCTCGGCGGCGACGGTGGCGGGGAGTCTGTGCTTCAAGTAGTTTACCTGCCCGGAGAACATCTGCACGCCCACATCTATGATCGGCCTAGCCAGCGGCGGCTCCATCAGCAGGCGCACCTGCTCCAGCATGCGTGGAAGGCCCCTCTCATATTCCACCAGACTGCGCACGCGCTGCTCCACGGGCGCGTAATCGCGTTTGATGTAGTTCATGACGTCTGTGATGAACAGCACCACCACTGGGTTCCACGCGAACTCTCTCAACTCTGCCAGCCGAAAGCGCTCGGACGACAGGCCCTGACGCAGCAGATCATAGTCGAGTCTGGTATCGGGGTCCAACTCGCCGGAGTCTATAGCATCAAGCTCGGCGAGCGCCCGGTCAATTGCCCCCACCCTGTCCTGAATTGCCTCACGAGACAGGTCTGGCGTCCTGCCGTCGTATTCGTGCAAGCCTAGGGATGCGGCCAGCGGGGGCATGAACTCGAACAGTGCCTTCAGTTGTTGTGAGGCCATGAGTGTGAAACGTTCAACGGCTGCATTGCCATGGATGCCTGACATGCCGGTACCTCCATATGTGTAGGCAGTGATCACCACCGTGTAGTATATCACCGGCCCCGCGTAGCGCACAACGCCACGACCACAACAGTTCCACCAATAATCGAGGTTGACAGGGGGCTTAGATCAGCCCCCTGTCCGTGGGCACGAGAGTACACGTGTCCCCCGGCTCTTCGCTTTTCACTTTTCCCCTCAATCGGGGGTTGGCAGGGGGCTGATCTAAGCCCCTTCCTCTGGGGGTACCCTTTGGGTGCAGGGGTAGCGGGAGTACACGTGTCCCCCGGCTCTTCGCTTTTCACTTTTCCCCTCAATCGGGGGTTGGCAGGGGGCTGATCTAAGCCCCTGTCCGTGGGCACGAGTGTACACGTGTCCCCCGGCTCTTCGCTTTTCACTTTTCCCCTCAATCGGGGGTTGGCAGGGGGCTGATCTAAGCCCCCTGCCCGGGGGCGCGGGGGTGTCCCCCGGCTCTTTTCTTTCCCCTATATTGGCGGGGCCAAGCCCCGATGCTTGGTGGAACCACCGCAACCGACTACAGGTGGCGTAGGAGTACTAACACCAGTGGGTGAACTGTGGGCCTTACTTACAGGCTAGCACGACAGGGTGATGCATTAATAGGACATACTGCCCATTCCCAAGCGCATACTCGTAAGAGTACAATCAGTTTGGGCGTGTGATGCGATGTAATGTGATGTAATGTGATGTGATAGCCATGCTGCCCAGCATCACAGTGCCATAGTGGCCAAAGCGCCTCGCCTGCCGCACCCATGTCTCCGGTGTGGAGTAGCGCAACACAGGGGAGCGTATAGCAATCATTCCATAGTCGTACTTCTCAATCTTCTGGTTCAGAAGTCGGAAAAAGGCAAACCCATCGAAAGTTGGGGACGCAAAGCCATCGGATCTAAAGCTCGTTAGAGCCATGACAGCCGGGCTGCCCGAATATGCCTCTACAGGTGCCTGATGGTCGGCGAACGGCCACGCAGGCCCACTTAAAGCATATACGCACGCAGCCTGCTGTCCCCAGTCTGAGGGAGGGAACATGCAGGCATTATCATCTCACCACCATACCTGTACCTCTGATATCAATCGCACGTATAACCGTAGAAGCTCCCCGGCACAGGGGGTAGCGGGGGTGTGCCTCGCTGCTACGACCCCGACGGGGGCCGGGCCTCTGCACCTTATATCAGCTTTTTGGCGAGGCAGGGCGGTCCGATGGTCATTGGCCGCCGTCGTGTTGGTCGGGGCGCTGTTGGCCCAGCCCGTGGCGGTGGGCTTGGCCGCCCCACCACAAAACGGTGCCCACCCCGTCAACCAGACCTTGCCGGGCACCGGCTCGCCGGCCCGCAGTCGGTATTTCGTGCCCACCGGAAAAGTGGTGCGCGGCATATTCCTCGCTACCTTTGAGCGCTTTGGCCTTGAGCGTGTAGGCTATCCCATCAGCGAAGAGCGCGTGGAACAAGGCCTCACCGTGCAGTACTTCGAGCGCGTGCGCATGGAATACCACCCCGAGCTGGCGAGCAAAGGCTATGCCGTGCTGTTCACCCGTCTCGGAGCGGAACTGACGCAGGGCACTTCGTTCAAGAAGGTAAGCCCCTTCCGCTCAACCGGTACCCGTGTATACGTGCAAGAGACCGGCCACTCTCTGTCCGAGCCATTCCTCTCCTATTGGAGAGCCAACGGGGGCATCGAACTGTTCGGGTACCCCATCTCGGAGCCTATGAAGCAGGACGGGCTGACCGTGCAGTGGTTCGAGCGCGCCCGCATGGAGTACCACCCGGAACTGGCCGGTTCGGGCAACGCGGTCCAACTCAGCCTGCTCGGTAGGCTGGCCTATCAGAAGGCCGGTGGGCAGGCACAGGTGCCCGACGGGCAGGTCAGAGCACAGACCACAGACAAAGCGTCATCCGCCCCCACGCTGACGGCTCATGAAAGCTACCTGCTCAAGTCCGTCAACGAACAGCGAGCCGCCGCAGGCTTGCAACCCCTGCAACTCGATGCTACAGTCACTGCGCTGGCGCGTGACCGCAGTGCGGACATGGCCGAGCGCAACTATTTCAGTCACTACACACCCGAAGGGAAGACTTTTCTGCCCATGCTGTCCGAGCGCAATTTCTCTTACAAATTCGCGGGTGAGATACTCGCCCGCAACAACTACCCCGATGCCGAGGCTGCCGGAGTAGCCATGGACAGCTACCTGAACAGTGCACCCCACAAAGCCATCATGCTCGATCCCCGTTTCACACTAGTGGGCATAGGCTATGCCCGCTCGGTTGAAGACGGTATGCATTACTTCACCGTGATACTGGTACAGCCCTAGCATAGCCTGCGGGCACGTGTTTGGGGAAGAAGACGGGATATCGGGGCAAGCCGTAGCGCTCCCCGGTATCCCGATTGTGCTTCCGGCCCACCCCTACCCCTACTCACGGGTCTTTGGCAATGCAAACCAGAAGGCCAGCATGATAGCGGCCAGTGCTATGACGTAAGGCATGAGCAGCCACAGCCCGAACCACTGCGCGATGTTGCCTGCCAGCCACGGGAACAGCGCCGCGCCCACACTGCCTAGACTGGCGAGGAAACCGATCGAGCCGGGGAGCAGACGTGCAGGCACCAACTGCGAAATGAGGGCGATGGTAGTGGGGAAGATAGGTCCGAGGCTGAAACCTGCAAGCCATAACCCGCCGACCTCTACCCATGTGGCAGGCACCAGCCACACCGCCAGCATGCCAGCGGCTACGCCCAACAGGCATAACTCGATGGTGCGGGTGTTGCCGAGGTGCTTCACCAGCGCGGCGAGGGCCGCCCGCCCCACCGTCAAGCCCATCCAAAAGCCGCTCACCGCCCAACTGGACAGCAGTTCGGGCCTGCCGCGCTCTTCGGTGAGCAGGCTGTAGCTCCAACTGCCGAGGCTCACCTCGGACCCCACGTAGAACATGAGAAACAGCGCCGCTAGCCACACAACGCGCAGGCGCAGGACCGCCCCCAGCACATTGCTCGTCAGCGCCTCAGGCCCCGACGCCGGTGGCCGCTGCTGTTGTGTTTGGGTCTCGGGCCGGGGTTCTGGTGTGGTGCGCCCGAAGGACATGACGAAGCCCGCAAGCAACAGCAGGGCCACGCTCACCCACAACGCATACACGCTGTTCCAGCCCCACCCGGACAGCAGAAAGGCCGAAGCTACGATAGGGCCGGCGAGCGCGCCCAGCCCGTAAAAGGCGTGCAGGAAGTTCAGCAGAGTGCTGTTGTTGGGCAGTGCCGCAATGTAGGCGTTCAGGCCCGCGTCTATTATCGCCACCCCAAAGCCTATTAGGAAACTGGCCGACAGACCTACCAGAAAGGGCGGCATTAGGCTGAACACCCCCGCCCCCAGCATGAAGGTCCCAGCCCCCGACACGAGGAACAGGCGCATGCCCAGCCTGTCCGCCAGCGGGCCACTGCCCACCGCCGCGCTTATGTAGCCCAGCGTGCCCGACAGGAACAGCAGGCTGATGGTGGCCTTATCTGCGTGGTAATAGTCGCGCAGGCTCGGCAGCAGCACGCCGAATGCCCCATCGTTGGCGCCTATCAGGACGAACGCGCACAGGGCGATGCCGAGGCGCACAGCTAAAGAAGCCACGTGTATGGTCTCTCAAGAGGTGGTCGGGGTGGCCTTACCCGGCCTTCTGGATGGTGCGGGCCACCAGTTCGGGCACCATGTCGAGTGCCCTGTCTAGCCCCGACGGGTCTTTGCCGCCGCCCTGCGCCATGTGGGGCTGGCCCCCGCCCCTGCCCCCGATAGCCGGGGCTATCTCGCGTATGATATCGCCCGCCCGCACACCGCGCTCCACCACGTCGCGGGTGACCATGGCCAGCAATTTCGGCTCGCCCTCGATCACCGTGCCCAGCACCACCACGCCCGACCCGATCTGGTCGCGCAGATGGTCGCCTACTTCGCGCAGGGCGTCCATGCTGGCGGTGGAGGTCTTGCCAGTGAGCACCTTGATGCCGTCCACGTTGTGCACCTGCCGGGTGAGGCCGCCGGTCTCGCCGCGGGCGATGCGCCGTTCAAGCTCCTCTATCCTGCGCCGGGCCTCGCGCAACTGCTCTTGCAGGGCAGTGGCCTGCTCCACCAGTCGGTTGGGGGTGGTTTGCAGGCGGGCCGCCACCTCGGCCACCAGCGCGCGCCGCTCCTGCGCGTACTCGATGGCCCTGCCGCCCGTGACCGCCTCCACACGCCTCACCCCAGAGCCGATGGAACCCTCGTAGGTGATGAAGAACGCCCCGATCTGGCCGGTGCGCTCCACGTGGGTGCCCCCGCACAGCTCCCGGCTCTCGTAGCCGGGGATGCGCACCATGCGCACCACCTCCCCATACTTCTCGCCGAACAGGGCCATCGCGCCCTGAGCGATGGCCTCCTGATAGGCCACCTCGGCGGCCTGCACCGGATAATCGAGGCGTATCTGCTCGTTGACCACGCGCTCGATCTGCTCGACCTGCTCGCGGCTGAGGGCCTGATTGTGGGTGAAGTCGAAGCGCAGTCTGTCAGGCTCGACCACCGACCCGGCCTGATACACATGGGTGCCCAGCACATCGCGCAGAGCCTTATGAAGCAGGTGGGTGGCGGTGTGGTTGCGCATGGTGTCCCAGCGCACGCCGGCAGGCACCTGCGCTTCCACCACATCGCCGGTACGCAGAGCGCCCTCTACTATAGTGCCGTAGTGCACGATGACGCCGCCCACCGGTCGAGCCGTGTCGCGCACCTGCATGCGCCCACCCTGCCACACCAGATAGCCGCGGTCGCCAATCTGCCCGCCGCCCTCAGGGTAGAAGGGGGTCTGGTCCAGCACCACTTCCACATCCTGCCCCTGCCCGGCCTCGTCAATCACCTCTTTGCGCTCCCCGCCGGTGATGATGCCCAGCACCTTGGCCTTCGCCCCATGGCCGGGCCTGCCCAGCTCAGAGTCGGGGACGAGCAGAGAATAATCGTACCCGAGGAAGCGGGTGGGCTGTGGGGACACCTGCTGGTACACGGCGAGGCTCTCGCGCTCGCCAGCCTGAAACACGCTGGCGGCCTTGCTCCGCCTGCGCTGTTCCTCCATGGCGGCCTCATACCCCTCAAGGTCCACACCGAAGCCCCGCGCCACCGCGAGGTCCACTATCAGGTCTCTGGACAGGCCGTAGGTGTCGTACAGGCGGAACATCTCTTCGCCGGGGAAGGTATCGCCGGGTTGCAGGCCGAGGGCCGACACCACCTGATCGAAGCGGTTCAGGCCGGCCATGAGCGTGCGGGCGAAGGTCTCTTCTTCGTTCAGGATGGTGCCCAGGATGAAGTCGCGGCGCTGTATTATCTCCGGGTAGATGTCGCCCATCAGGTCCATGACCACCTTAGCTATCTCACCGAGGAAGGGCCGGTCCAGCCCGATGCGGCGGCCATGCACCATGGCGCGGCGCATCACCCGGCGCAGCACGTAGTTGCGCCACTCGTTGCCGGGGGTCACCCCATCGCCTATGAGGAAGGTGGTGGCCCGACCGTGGTCGGCGATCACCCGGTACGACACGATACTGCGCTCCATCTCCTCGCGCGAGTGGCCGGTGAGCTGGCGGGTGCGCTCAAGGATGGGCACGAACAGGTCGGTGTCGTAGTTGCTGTGCACGTGCTGCATAACCACCGACATGCGCTCCAGCCCCATGCCCGTGTCCACGCCCGGGTGCTCCAGCGGCACGAGCGAGCCATCGCCCGGCTGGTCGAACTGCATGAACACGAGGTTCCATATCTCGAAAAAGCGGTCCTCGTTAGTGGCGGGGTTTTCGCCTTCGCCGCGCTCCGGATAGAAGTCCCAGTAGATCTCGGTGTTGGGGCCGCACGGGCCAGTAGGCCCCATGGCCCAGAAGTTGTCTTCCGCGCCCCGCCGGGTGATGCGGTGGGCGGGCACGCCGGCCACCTCCTGCCACAGCTCGAACGACTCGTCGTCGTCCAGATAGATGGTGGGCCACAGCCGGTCGGGGTCCAACCCGAAGCCCTGCGTAAGCAGTTCCCACGCCAAGGCTATGGCCTCGCGCTTGAAGTAGTCGCCGAACGAGAAGTTGCCCAGCATCTCAAAGAAGGTGTGGTGGCGGATAGAAGGGCCGACGTTTTCGAGGTCGTTGTGCTTGCCACCCGCGCGCATGCACTTCTGATAGGTGACCGCGCGCCTGTAGGGGCGGACCTCGGTGCCCAGAAACACGTCTTTGAACTGCACCATGCCTGCGGTGGTGAACAACAGTGTGGGGTCGTTGGCGGGCACCAGCGAGGAAGAGGGCACGTGCGTGTGCCCGCGCTCCACGAAGAAGTCCACAAAGCGCTTACGTATCTCTCTACTGGACATATAAGGGTGCATGGTAGCGACCTCCCTTGCAGGCTGGACGTTCGCCCAACGATTGCAGGATGCCTATAATTGCGCGATATGCCGGTGTCTAAGGGCTACAGACCATTGTACCCCTGCCCCATCAGAGCGTCAAGGGAAAAAGGCGCTGGTGATTACCCACATCTTCGAATAGCAAGGCTCGGCCTCATGTGGTAAGAAGGAAGTGTTCAGTAACCTTCGCCAACCACAGG
>DAOTTC010000087.1:0-3111 GCA_034437815.1 Chloroflexia bacterium
GTACTGCACCAGATACACCTTGCCGTCGGTAGCACTGCGCTCTTCAAACCCCTCGGATAGCGGATAGCCGAACACTGGTACGCCCCCATTGCGCTCCCAGTAAGTGCGCAATTCCGAGTTGTTGATGTTTAGTTTCAAACCCTTGTACGGCCTGACTCTTGGTGATAGAATAGAGTACCGAAGCGGCGGGACAGTACAGCGCATGTGCGCCCTGAACACGCGCCCTAATCACAGAGGAGGAGGTTCAAGATGCTTAAACGATTACGCGCAGGCTCTATTTCGGTCTTGCTGATCGGGGCCATAGTGCTGTCGGCATGCGGTCAGCAAGCCGCCCAACCCCAACCCACGGCTACTACGCCCATGGCGGCTGAGACCCCCACTCAGGCGGCCCCCCTGTCGGAGTCCACCCCTACCACGGGCACGAGCATGGGCGGCGGTGGCGAGGTGAAGATCGGCTTCGCTTTCGTGACCAGCGGTGACAACGCGGTGTATGGCAACTCTCAGCGGGCGGCGGCTGAGTTGGCCATAGAGGAGATCAACGCCTCCGGGCAGGGGCCTAAGATCGTGGGCATCTTCGAGGACACAGCCGCCAAGCCCGATCAGGCCATCACCGTCTTCCAGAAGTTCATCAACACCGATAAGGTGCACGCCATCATCGGTCCCACCCTGAGCAATGAGGCCAAGTCCTCGGACCCCGAAGCCCAGAAGGCAGGCGTGCCGGTGCTGGCGGTGTCCAACACGGCGGCGGGCATCACCGATATCGGCGACTACATCTTCCGTGACTCGCTGGCCGAATCTCAGGTGATCCCCGAGACCATCAAGCAGGCTAAAGAGAAGCTGGGCCTGAAGAAGGTGGCCCTGTTGTACGCCAAGGATGATGCCTTCAGCAAGTCGGGGGCCGACGTGTTCCGCGCCGAGCTTCAGAAGAACGGCATCGAAATCGTCAGCGAGCAGACCTTCTCGACCAGCGACACCGACTACAAGGCCCAACTCACGGCCATCAAGGGGCTGGACATAGATGCCATCGTGGTGTCGGCTCTTGCCAAGCCTGCGCAGACCATACTCCAGCAGGCCCGCAACGATGTGGGCATTGACCCCAAAGTGCATATCATCGGGGGCAACGGCTTCAACTCGCCCGCTGTGGTGCAGGCCGCCGGTCCAGCCGCCGAAGGGGTGATAGTGGGCGCCGCGTGGAACATCAACTCCGAGAACGAGCTGAGCAAGAAGTTTGTGGAGGCCTTCCGCAAGAAGTACAACAAAGACCCGGACCAGTTTGCGGCGCAGGCCTATGCCGGCGTGTACATCCTGTACGACGCCATCAAACGCGCCAACATCGAGGGCAAGGACCTTGCGGCGGCCCGCACCGCCATCCGCGACGCCCTCAAGACCACCAGCATTGACACCGTGCTGGGCCACTTCACCTTCACCGAAAAGCGCGATGCCAACCACCCGCCGGTGGTGCAGATCGTGCAGAACGGCACGTTCCAGATACTCAAGTAATCATGACCGTGAGAGCGAGAGCAAGGGCCCTCACCGGCTCTCGCTCTCACGGTTCGCGGTCAATCCGACACTGCAAGCGCGATCAGCCATGAATCTGGCCCAACTGCCTCAACAGCTGTTGAACGGCATATTTGCGGGGAGCATATATGCCCTGTTCGCGCTGGGCTATACGCTGATCTTCGGCGTGCTGGACATACTCAATCTGGCGCACGCGGCTATCTTCATGCTGGGCGCGATGATGAGCTGGTGGCTGGTGAGCGCACAGGGCTGGAACCTGATACCGGCGTTTGGGGTGGCGTTCGTGGTGTGCGGCCTGCTGGGCATACTGCTCGACCGGGTGGCCTTTCTGCGGCTCAGGCGGCGCGGGGCGGGGCACCTGTCGCCCCTCATCAGTTCAATAGGCATGTCGCTGATCTTCGTGGGCATAGCCCGTCTGCTGTTCAACCCCGACCGCAAGCAGTTCCCCTTCGGCACCTTCCCTCAGGTGTACTACGACATAGGCACGGTGCGCATCCGACTACTGGACGTGGTCATCTTGCTGGTAAGCCTTGCCCTGATGGTCGGGTTGAACTGGCTGGTAAGCAGTACCATAACGGGCAAGTGCATGCGTGCCATAGCCGAAAACCCCCGTGCCGCCGCCCTGTTGGGGGTGGACATCGAGAAGGTGATCATGCAGACCTTCTTCATCGCCTCGGCGCTGGGGGGCGCGGCTGGCGTGCTGTATGGCCTCAGCCTCAACAGCATAGAACCCACCATGGGCAATCAGGTAGAGCTGAAGGGGCTGGCTATCATCATTCTGGGGGGCATGGGCAGTATCCCCGGCGCGGCGATCGCGGGCTTCCTCATAGGGATGGTGGAAGTGCTGAGCGTGGCTTTTGGCCGCTCGGAACTGCGCGATGCCTTCGTGTTCGCCGCCCTGTTTCTGGTACTGCTCCTGCGCCCGCAGGGCATCTTCGGGCGTGCCCTCAGCCGCGTGGGTTGACCAAGGAGCGGCGATGTCGTGGAAGGGGAGGGCCGGGGAAGGCCGGGGAGTGCAATGCCCTCCCTCCACCCCTCCATATATGACGCTGGCGACCGACTATGCAGGCGCTTGTAGATTTCTATACGGCCAACAGCTTCCTCATAAACCTGATCGGCATCAACGCGATGCTGGCGCTGAGCATATACATAACGCTGTCCTGCGCCATGCTGTCGCTGAGCAATGCCGCGTCCATGGCTGTGGGCGCGTACACAGCGGCCCTGCTGACCATGCATGCCGGCTGGGGGCTGTGGCCTGCTGCACTGGCCGGGGCAGTGGTGGCCGGGCTGGTGGCCCTTCTGCTCGGCCTGCCCATACTGCGCCTGCGCGGGGTGTTCCTTGCCATCGCCACCATCGGCTTCGGCGAGGTGGTGCGCATCGCAATAGTCAACACCGAGGCGCTGGGCGGCTCCGAAGGCTTCCGATTGAACACCGGGCAGACCACCGTGACCGCGGGCCTGTGGGAGATATACGCGGCGTTGGCCGTGCTCATGTACTTCTTCGCGCGGCTCAAGGGGTCGCGCATGGGCCTTGCGCTCGAAGCCATCCGCGAGGACGAGAGCGCCGCCCGCACCATGGGCATCAACGTGACC